>JBHBXR010000094.1:0-23758 GCA_041795785.1 Mesocricetibacter sp. | reverse complement strand
CTTACGGCTTGGCATGGGAATTGGATGCCATCGCGGCGGTGGTTATCGGCGGTGTTTCCTTAAGCGGTGGTTTCGGTACCATTCCGATGTGCGTAATCGGTGCATTGATTATCGGTACCACCAACAAAGGATTGAATATGCTAGGGGTTGACCCGTATTGGCAACAAATCGTAAAAGGCGGCATTATTGTCATAGCGGTATTGTTGGATACCTTAAAACGCCGTAAAAAATCTTAACGTAAGATTAATGCTAAAAAGTCGGTTGTAATAAACCGACTTTTTTGTTTTTTTAAGAAGTATGGTAGATAACCGAGTAATGGATTTGGAAAGCATCTGTCATGATCAGTTTGAAAACATTGTGTTTTTTGACCGCACTTTAATAAAAAGTGCGGTTGAAATTACACGCGTTTTTCCCGTCTTATTTTTTCCAACAGCGCATCGCAACACTGATCCAATAAACGATAGGTTTGTTCGAATTTTCCCGTGTACCAAGGATCGGGGATGTGATCGTAGCCTAAATCAGGGCAGAGTGTCGTAATCTGAAACAGTTTTTCCGGATGTTTGCCGAACAACCGTTCTAAATCTCGCAGGTTATGGTTATCCATTGCCACGATATAATCAAATTTTTGCCAATCATTTGCGCGTACTTTTCGACTGGTGAAATCGTTACTTTTAATTTTCAGACGATCCAAAATATCCGCCGTACCGCAGTGCATATCATCGCCGTCATTTTCGCCCGAAGTGCCCGCGCTGTCGGTGGCGATAAAATCAGCCAAACCGGCTTTTTGAATTTTATCCCGCATCAGGTATTCCGCCATCGGTGAGCGACAGATGTTGCCGAGGCAGACAAATAGAATGTTGATTTTTTTCATTTCGTTTCCAATAAAATCTCTGTTTTGATGAGCAAGAATCTTAGCACAAAAGCAATTTATCCAAAAATAGGACGGTTATATTTTGAGCAGAAGCTCATGAATCAAACTACGCAACTTCCGAGGAATTAAAAGTGCGGTCGAAAAACACTTAATTTTTTAACCGCACTTTTTGTATTTTAATTATCCTACGCCTTGATGAATTGGTTTTTGATAAAAGGAATGATCTCTTTTAAACATAAGGAAATATCGATCACCGTCAGATTTTTTTCCACTTCTTTTTTAAACGGCGGACAGAAGGCAATGTGTTTATCGGCGTCGTTAATCGGTCGCCAGCGGCGCGGAATGGCGGACAATCGACTCGGATAAAAACCGATGGTAGGCACGTTTAATGCACCGCTTAAGTGAAGCGGCCCCGTAGAGCCGGCGATAAATAAATCGGCGCAGGCCAACGAATGGGCAAAATCCACCAATCCGTCGTTTTTATCGTAGATCACGACATTTGGATGATTGACTAATGTTGCCAATTCACGGGCTTTTGCACTTTCGTTCGGTCCTGCCGTCAGGACAATATGGCAATCAAACTGCGCTAAAATGCCGTTAATCAATTCGGCATATTGCGTCAGTGATAGATTATTTGCCGAGCCGCCTGAGCCGCTGTGTACGAATACCCATTTTTTATTCGGCGCGATTCCCAAATTTTCACACAATAAAATGCGCTGATTTTCCACCGCACTTGGGGCAAAGCGGAGATAAGGCGGTTGCGGTTCGCAAACGCTAATCTGTTGATCGCGCAGAAACTGACGCGCCAAATCCATATTGTATTCAAATTCCGCTTTTTCCGAGCGGGAACGGCGTTGTGTCAAACGGTGGTTGTATAAAAACTGAAACAGTTTGGTGGCGGGGGCAAGGCGGTACGGTATGCCGGAGCGCCAAGTTAATTTTGCGTTATACCAATCGGATACGAAGCTAATCACCGCATCAAACTTGTGCGCTTTAATCGCTTGCAAAGTGCGGTCGGTTTCCGCGCCGTTTTTTTTATCCGTCGCATCAATAATCACTTCGTCAATATAAGGACAAATCCGTGCCAACGGCGCGGTATATTGAGGCACTAATGCGCTAAGCCTTAAATGCGGCGCGGATTGTTTCAATAGCGCAAACGCCGGCCATGCCAGTATGAAATCGCCTAATTTATCGTTACGAATGACTAATAGTTTTTGCATTTGAGAAAACCTTGTTATCAAATTTTGCGCAATATTCTAGCAAATTTAACCGCACTTTACACAGATTATACGGGCGGAAACCTTGCTTTTTTCCTGAAAAAGAGTATGATCCCCAGGCTTTTTGTCTATATATACAGAGAAAAAAGTAAGCATTCCCACGCCTTCGATGTGGGTTTTCTTTTAGAATTAAATAATTAGAGGAAGGTTATGGTAACCATTCGTTTATCTCGTGGCGGAGCTAAAAAACGCCCATTTTATCAAATCGTTGTAACCGACAGCCGTAGTCCGCGTGACGGTCGTTTTATTGAGCGCGTAGGTTTCTTCAACCCAATCGCAACCGGTAAAGCGGAGCGCGTTCGCATTGACTTGGATCGCGTCAATCACTGGATTGGTCAAGGCGCATCATTGTCCGATCGCGTTGCGAGTTTGGTAAAAGAAGTACAAAAAGCGGCTTAATCGCTTTTTCGGACACAATAATGATGTAGGTGAATAAAATGACTCAACAAAGAATCGAAATGGTTGGCAAATTAGGCTCAACTTACGGTATTCGCGGTTGGTTGCGCGTTTATTCATCCACAGAACAGGCGGAAAGCATTTTTGACTATCAACCTTGGTTTTTAAAAGTCAAAGGACAATGGCAGCCGACGGAATTGGAAAGCTGGCGTCATCATAATCACGATTTGATCGTTAAATTAAAAAACGTTGATGATCGTGAAGCCGCACAGATTTTAGCGAATGTTGAAATCGGGGTGGATTTGTCCGTTTTCCCGCAATTACAAGAAGGAGATTATTATTGGCACGATTTGATCGGCTGCCATGTAATCAATCTGGACGGTTATGCGATGGGAGTAGTAACGGAAATGATGGAAACGGGTTCCAATGATGTATTGGTCGTGCGCGCCAACAGTAAGGATGCTTTCGGCAAACAGGAACGGTTGATTCCGTTTTTGTATCAACAAGTAGTTAAAAGAGTAGATCTCACCACAAAGACTATAGAAGTGGACTGGGACGCTGGTTTCTAACCTCAGGTACGCTGTGCGCTTTGGTTGTAGCATTTTGAAAGGATAAATATGTTTATCGGGATAATTAGTCTATTCCCAGAAATGTTCAAAGCTATTACAGAATTCGGGGTGACAGGGCGGGCTGTTAAACAAAATCTTCTGCAAGTGCGGTGTTACAATCCTCGTGATTTCACCTACGATAAACATAAAACCGTTGACGACCGTCCTTACGGCGGCGGACCGGGAATGCTGATGATGGTGCAACCGTTGCGTGACGCAATCCGCATGGCGAAAACGGAAGCAGGAGAAGGGGTGAAAGTGATTTATCTTTCACCGCAAGGACGTAAATTGAATCAAGCCGGTGTAAAAGAGCTGTCTTTAAATCAGAAATTGATTTTAGTATGCGGACGTTACGAGGGGATTGATGAACGATTGATTGAAACTGAAATTGATGAGGAATGGTCAATCGGTGATTACGTGCTGACGGGAGGGGAAATTCCCGCGATGGCGTTAATTGATGCCGTTGCCCGGTTTATTCCCGGAGTGTTGGGCAAACAAGCCTCGGCTGAAGAAGATTCTTTTGCCGAAGGATTGTTGGATTGTCCCCATTATACCCGTCCCGAAGTGTTAGACGGCTTGACTGTGCCATCCGTGCTGATGTCGGGTAATCATAAAGAAATCCGTCAATGGCGATTGAAAAAATCCCTTGAAAGGACATGGTTGCGACGCCCTGAGCTATTGGAGAGCCTAGCTCTGACTGACGAACAGGCAAAACTGTTAAAACAGATTAAATCTGAACACAGTTAATATCAGTTAACTCTAGGATTAAATTAAAGGTTTATTATGAGCAACATCATTAAACAACTTGAACAAGAGCAATTAAAACAAGACGTACCGAGCTTCCGTCCGGGTGACACATTGGAAGTGAAAGTATGGGTAGTAGAAGGTAGCAAACGTCGTTTGCAAGCATTCGAAGGCGTGGTTATTGCGATTCGTAACCGCGGCTTGCACTCTGCATTTACGTTACGCAAAATTTCTAACGGTGTCGGCGTTGAGCGCGTATTCCAAACCCATTCACCGGTTATCGACAGCATCACCTTGAAACGTAAAGGTGCGGTGCGTAAAGCGAAACTTTACTACTTACGCGAGCGTTCAGGTAAATCTGCGCGTATCAGAGAGCGTTTGGGCGAATAATCAAGAGCCTTTTAGGTTCGTTTGTTATCGCAATGAAAAGTCCGGCATCACAGCCGGACTTTTTGTTTGTCTATTAACCGGTTGTCGGTAATTATTTTATCTGCTTATGCTTATGCTTATGCTTATGCTAACGAAAGTGCGGTCAAAAAACACAATGTTTTTCAACCGCACTTTGAGCTGTCGTCTAAAATTTAACGGTTTGTAACCGCTTCGCGATTAAAGAATTTCTTTCGCTTTAGCGACTACGTTTTCAACGGTGAAACCGAACAGTTTGAATAGTTGATCTGCCGGTGCGGATTCGCCGAAGCTGTTCATACCGACTACGCGACCTTCAAATCCGACGTATTTATACCAGAAATCAGAGATACCCGCTTCGATGGCAATACGTTTGGTCACATTGCTCGGTAATACGCTTTCGCGATATGCCGCATCCTGTTTATCGAACACGTTAGTGCTCGGCATGGATACCACGCGTACTTTCGTACCTTGCGCATCCAATGCTTCCGCCGCCTTCATCGCCAGCTCAACTTCGGAGCCGGTAGCGATCAAAATTAAATCCGGGCAATCGCCTTTTTCACAACAATCACGCAGGATATAACCGCCGCGTGCCACATTGGCTAATTGAGCTGAAGTGCGGTTCATTTGCGCTAAGTTTTGACGGGTGAAGATTAATGCGCTCGGGCCGTCCTGACGCTCAACCGCCGCTTTCCAAGCAATAGCGGATTCAACTTGATCACACGGTCTCCAAGTGTCCAAATTCGGCACTAAACGCAAGGCGGCGGTCTGTTCGACCGGTTGGTGGGTCGGACCGTCTTCGCCTAAGCCGATGGAGTCGTGAGTGTAAACGAATAACACGCGCTGTTTCATTAATGCCGCCATACGCACCGCATTGTGAGCGTATTCGTAGAACATTAAGAAAGTGGCGCCGTAAGGAATAAATCCGCCGTGTAATGCGATACCGTTCATAATCGCCGACATACCGAATTCGCGCACGCCGTAGTTAATGTAGTTGCCGTCCGTATTGGTAGTGGCGCGAATCGGTTTAGAGCCCGACCATAGGGTTAAGTTGGAACCGGCTAAGTCCGCAGAACCGCCTAAAAACTCAGGTAGGACGTGCGCATAGGCTTCAATGGCGTTTTGTGAAGCTTTACGGCTGGCAATACTTGCCGGGTTGGCTTGTAGTTTTTCAATAAAGGCTTGCGATTGTTTTGCCCAGTCCGCGGGTAACTCGCCTGCAACGCGGCGTTGAAATTCCGCTGCCAGTTCAGGGTACGCTTTGGCATAAGCGGCGAATTTTTCATCCCAAGCTTTTTCCACCGCTTGACCTTGTGTTTTGGCATCCCACTGCGCATAAATGTCAGCCGGAATTTCGAACGGTGCATAATCCCAGTTTAACGCTTTGCGGGTTAATGCAATTTCTTCGTCGCCCAACGGTGCACCGTGGCTGTCGTGGGAGTTGGCTTTGTTCGGTGAACCGTAGCCGATAATGGTTTTACAAATGATTAATGTCGGTTTATCTTTTTCCGCTTGCGCTTTTTTCACGGCATCTTCGATTTGAGCCGGATTGTGACCGTCAATTGCCGGAATTACTTGCCAGCCGTAAGCTTCAAAGCGTTTTTGCGTATCGTCGGTAAACCAACCGTCAACGTGACCGTCGATGGAAATATTGTTATCGTCATAGAATGCGATTAATTTGCCTAAACCGAGCGTTCCCGCCAATGAACAGGCTTCATGTGATACGCCTTCCATCAAACAGCCGTCACCTAAGAACACATAAGTGTAGTGATCAACGATATCATGACCTGCGCGATTGAATTGCGCCGCTAGTGTTTTTTCCGCAATCGCCATACCGACCGCATTGGTGATGCCTTGTCCCAACGGCCCCGTGGTCGTTTCTACGCCCGGTGCATAACCGTATTCGGGGTGACCCGGTGTTTTGGAATGTAACTGACGGAATTGTTTTAAATCGTCGATAGATAAATCATAGCCGGACAGATGCAACAGGCTGTAAATCAGCATGGAACCGTGCCCGTTAGAGAGTACGAAACGATCGCGATCCACCCATTTCGGATTGGTCGGATTGTGTTTTAAGAAACCGCGCCATAATACTTCGGCGATGTCCGCCATGCCCATTGGTGCGCCCGGGTGACCTGATTTAGCCTTTTGTACGGCATCCATACTTAAGAAACGTATTGCATTTGCCAGTTGTTTACGATCAGCCATTTTTTTCTCCTGCTTATAATGAAAATTAATTAAAAATCCGATTTATTCTACTCCATTTTAGGCTAAAAAAGAGCAATTAATTCAATTCGTTTTTTAATTGAAAAGATAAATTGTGATCTTCATCACATTTAACTTAATTTATTGATAAACAAATGATTTAACCTTTGTTGATGAGTTGCTCATTTGTTCGATAAAAAGACCACCTTGCTTTGTTAAGGTGGTCTCTATGCGAAGATTTATATTGTGATTACCAATATTTATTGATCTCGGTGCGGATAGCTTCCGCCGTTGCTTTGCCTTTTTCTCCGACTAACGCGCGTCCGGCGATAAAGGCTTTGGCATTTTTAATGTCTTTAAACAAATGAATATCTTCCGGTACGATACCGCCGGTAATGGATACTTCAATGCCCAAATCGGATAACTGACGCATTAATTCGATATCTTCCGGCGTCCAGCTTTTGCCTGCCAATTCGGCATCACGGGAACGGTGATAAATTGCCTGTTTCACGCCCAATGCCACCCAGTCTTTAGCATCTTCCATTGTCCAGTTACCGTAAATTTCAATTTGGATTTCTTTCGGTATTTGCGGATTGTTTGCCGCATTGAATTCATCCGCCACTTTTTTGCACGCGGCTTTTGTCGCCGGATGTGCTGCAGCGGATACCGTCAACCAGTCCGCACCGGCTTCAAATGCCATTTTGGCTAAAATCGCACCGCCGTCGGTGGTTTTTAAATCGCACACGATGATGTGGTTCGGATGCAGTGCGCGTAAGGTAGAAACCGCTTTCATTCCTTCGGCGCAAGCCAAAATGGTACCGACTTCGATAATTTCAACGGAGTTTTCCGCCTGTTTGGCATCGGCGACGGCTTTTTCCAAGCTTAATGAGTCTAATGCGATTTGTAACAATGGTTTGGTCATATAATTTTCCTCTATTTAGTTAAATTTTTGCGTTGAAACATAAGGCAGAAAACAAAAGTGCGGTCGAAAAATACGGCGTTTTTTTAACTTCTGTCATCCGGTTAGTCAGCATAACGGATTTAGGCGTTTAATGCAGCGTCAATCACCGCTAAAACTTCCTCATTGGTTTGACAACGCAGGATTTTGTCCAAATTAATACCCGTTTCACTGTCCGGATCGTCAAGCGTTTGGGTGATTTCCATCAAACCTTCCATATGTTTATCGGAGTCGCTGCCGGCGAGGGTAATTAAAACGGAAACCGGTTCATCTTCACCTTCAAATACAACAGGTTCTTTCAGCGTTACTAAAGCAAAAGAGGTTTTGATTACGCCTTCTTCCGGACGGGCGTGCGGCATTGCCAAACCCGGCGCTAAAATAATATAAGGTCCCATTTTTTCTATATTACCGATGATTGTATCATAATAACGCGGCTCGATTGTTCCCGCGCGCTCAAGCAAGTCGGTGCCGATTTTGATGGCGGCTTTCCAGTCGGCGGCGCTTTGATTTAACTTGATTGAGTTATTTTCGATGAGGGATTCTTTTAACATATTGAACATTCTCCTGTAATTAATGATGCGTCTTCCCTCCCACATCAAAACGATAGGGAGGAAAGAGCGCTGAGTGGTAATTATTTGGCATTGTGCTTGTTGATAAGTTCCACCAATTCATCACCGAATGAATTAGGGTTCAACATATTTTGCACGCCAAGTACGGCTTTGCCTTCAGGCACCTCGATTTCACCGGCAAGGTGTTTGGAAGAAACGATAATGTCCACTTCACTCAATTTGCCTTTGTAGTCGGTGACCGCGCAAGAGTCCATAATATTCGGAATGCCGCGTTTGTCTAAGTAGCCTTTGATCTTCATTTTCATCATCATGGACGAACCTTGACCTGAGCCGCATACCGCTAAAATACGAACCGGTTTGCTTCCGCTTTGCGCAACAGGCGTTTCCGTTTTTTCTTCCGTTTGGGTTTCTGTTTGCACATCGTCTAAGCCGTAGCCGTCCAATTGTTCAAGAGTCAGACCTTTAGCAGCCGCTTCCGCTTCTTCCGCGCGCAAGTGTTTGGATGCATAGAACATATAGGCCATTGCAAGGGCGACGATGACGAAGAAGAAGCCCGGCACGCTGATGATACCTTGTAGAATTGGCGGGAAGAATAGCGCCCAGTCTGCCATTCCCATCCAGCCGTTAAATGTGGTACCTTGGCTTGCCAACATTTGGATAACCCAAGCGGAACCTAATACCTCAACAATACCCATCACGAAACAGATTTTCATCACCGCTTTCCAACCGCCGAATTGGTTGGCAAATACACCGATGGTGGCGTTAGAGAAGAACATTGGGATAAAGCCCGGGATGATTAAAATCGGAGAGTTAAAACCTAATAAGATACCGACCGCAACGAACTGACCGATGGCACCCCACATAAAGCCGAATACCATGGCGTTCGGTGAGAATGCATAGATTGCCGCACAGTCGATGGCAAGCACGGAGTTCGGGATTAAGCGCTCGGAGATACCTTTGAACGCTTCTGAAAGTTCTGCAACGAACATACGTACGCCGGTAACGATAATTTGAATCGCAACGGCAAATTTCAAGCCCATTTCAAGGATATACATAATCCAGTGGGTTTTACCCGCCATTTGTTGCAAATTATCCAAACCGAAGGAAAGTAAGATGATCCCGAAGAAGATGGTCATCACTAATGCGGTTGCAGAGATACTGTCGTGGAAAATGTGTAACCATTTCGGCAAATTCATGTGATCGACCGAATCGTTTTTATCCCCGAGTTTCGGTGCAAGTTTTACTGCAATCCAAGACGCGATTTGTTGTTGGTGACCGATGGAGAAACCTGCACCGCCCGTTACCGCTTGAGTCGGTTTATACATAATATTGGAAGAGATACCCCAGTAGAGCGCCATTAACACAGAGGTGTAGATAATGGTTTCCCACATGGATGCTCCGATGATCATATAGAACACCGCTACAAGACCGGCTTGTTGGAACATAATGTGTCCCGTCAACATAATGGTACGAATACCGGTGAATTTTCTAAATACTACTAATAAGATATTTAATAATAATGCACCGATCACCGCATAACCGACCCATGCATAATTGTCCGCCATAGTTTGAATGGTCGCTTGCATACTGGTATAAGGGTCGATGACCGCACCGGTCAGATTGTGGAATTTGGATAATCCTTCGATAACCGGTTTAAAGTTGGTTACCAAGAAACCGGAACCCGCTTGCACAATCATAAAACCGACAATGGTTTTGATGGTGCCTTTAATGATGGTGGTGGTGTCTTTTTTTAGTAGGATGTAACCTAAGCAGGCTACGATACCAAGTAAGAACGGCGCTTTGTTTAAAACCTGATCTTTTAAAAAGAGCAGGATATCGGTGATTATATCCATAAGAGTTCCTCTTATTATTTTAATATTTATTTGTTTATATTGAAAAAATGAAACCCAGTTGAGGTTGAGTGATATAATTCTGACGAGTCCGAATTTAACACGTTGTACATAATAGCAACTAAATTAGATTATAAAAGATTGAATTTGATTATTTGTGAGCTGTGTCACATTATTTTTTTGTAAAAACGGATTTTTTGATAAAAATGTTGTCAACCTTGATTTTTCCCATACTCTTACCTTTTTTAAAGTCAATTTTATCATCAGTCTAAAATAATGTTTATTTTCAATTGATTGATGTTTTGCGGTGGCTGCGGCGAGAGAAAGTAACAATGAAAATTAGATCTAGATCACAAAATGACGAAAAAATAGTGTACAAAAAATTTATGATTATTTATGATTGTATTTGATTATTTTATTCCACTCTAACCTTTCTTACTAGGAGTTAAACAATGAGCAAAATTTCAGAAATTACCCGTGAAAGTTGGATTCTCTCTACTTTCCCTGAATGGGGTACTTGGTTAAACGAAGAGATTGAAAACGAAGTGGTACCGGAAGGCAACTTCGCCATGTGGTGGTTGGGCTGCGTGGGGATATGGATTAAAACTCCGGCCGGTGCAAACATTTGTATGGATTTATGGTGCGGTCGCGGTAAGAGCACTAAGAAAGTAAAAGATATGGTGCGCGGACACCAAATGGCGAATATGGCGGGGGTGCGTAAATTACAACCTAACCTGCGCGCGCAACCGATGGTGTTGGATCCGTTTGCAATTAACGAAGTGGATTTCATTCTTGCCACTCACTACCACAGTGACCATATTGATGTGAATGTGGCGGCGGCAATTGTCAACAACCCGAAATTAGACCATGTGAAATTCGTCGGCCCGTGGCACTGTGCGGAGTTATGGAAAAAATGGGGCGTACCGGAAGAGCGTATTATTGTCGTTAAACCGGGCGATGTCGTTAAACTGAAAGATGTAGAAATTCATGCCTTGGATTCCTTTGACCGCACCTGTTTAGTGACATTGCCGGTGGAAGGGGCGGATGCGCAAGGCGGAGAATTGGCGGGACTTTGCCCGTCGGATGAAGAAATGGGACGCAAAGCAGTGAACTATGTGTTTAAAACACCGGGCGGTACTATTTATCACGGTGCGGATTCTCATTATTCCATTCAGTTTGCCAAACACGGCAAACAATTCGATATTGATGTGGCGTTAAATAACTACGGTGAAAATCCGGTGGGTATTGCCGATAAGATGACATCGATAGATTTACTGCGTATGGCGGAATGTTTGCGTGCTAAAGTCGTGATTCCTGTTCACCACGATATTTGGACCAATTTTATGGCGAGCACACAAGAAATTTTGGAACTATGGCGTATGCGCAAAGATCGTCTGCAATATAAATTCCATCCGTTTATTTGGGAAGTGGGCGGTAAATACGTGTATCCGCAAGATAAAGATTTAATCGAATACCATCACCCGCGCGGTTTTGACGATTGTTTCGAACAAGAGCCGAATATTCAGTTTAAATCCATGTTGTAATAAATAATGAAAAAAGCCACCTTTAATCTCTTTAGGTGGCTTTACTTGTTTATTATGGTTTGCTTAAATAGGTCGAGAATTATTAATATTGAGAAGTATCATAATGAACGAGAATTACCGACACAGAAAGTTATTAAATCTGTTGGATGAACATCAAATACTTTCGACGGCACAAATTATTCAATTATTAGACGTTTCTCCCGCTACAGCGCGCCGTGATATCAATAAACTCAATCAAATGGGGAAATTAACCAAAGTCAGAAACGGGGCGGAAAAAATCAACATCGGCGCTGCTGCCGAGCTCTCACAAGACAGTCCGGTTAACAATTTTTCCGAAAAACAACGCATTGCCGAAAGAGCGAGCTTATTGTGTCAAGACGGCGACAGCGTCGTGATTACCTGCGGTACGACGATGCAAATGTTGGGGCATTGTTTGAGCGGGAGGCGGTTGCAAATCATCACTAATTACCTGCCTTTAGCAAACGCACTGATTGAACAGGAACATGATGATATCGTGATTATCGGCGGGCAATATAATAAAGCCAAGCAGGTGACATTATCGCTAAATAATCAGAATGACGCCGTTTATGCGGCAAATATTATGTTTACCAGCGGCAAAGGGTTTACCGCCGAAGGTTTATATAAAACCGATATGATTATTGCCAATTCGGAACGGCAAATGTCGTCCAAAGCCAGCAAATACGTTGTGGTATTGGACAGTTCTAAATTAGGCAAACAAGTTGGTATGTTGTTTAGCGAATTGAAAAATATTGATGTTTTGGTAACCGGTAAAGAAGCGGATCCGGAGATTATTAATGACTTGAGAAATAAAGGTCTTGAGATAATTTTGGCATAAGCCAAGACGAAGAAACGGATTTTTTAAAGTAAAGAATAAAACTAATACAGGAGCCTCCCGTGAGAAAACATAAACTAGGTATCTATGAAAAAGCCCTGCCGAAAAATATCAGTTGGCAGGATCGTCTGTCTATTGCCAAAGCATGCGGCTTTGATTTTGTTGAAATTTCCATTGACGAAAGCGATGAGCGTTTGGCGCGTTTGGATTGGAGCCAAAAAGAACGCATTGATTTGGTGAAAGCGATTATCAAAACCGGTGTGACCATTCCGTCCATGTGCTTGTCCGGACACCGTCGTTTCCCTTTCGGCAGTCGTGATGAGGCAACGCGTCAAAAAGCCTATGAAATTATGGAAAAAGCAATTCAGCTTGCTGTAGATTTGGGTATCCGCACGATTCAACTTGCCGGCTATGACGTGTATTATGAAGAGCAGGACGAAGGCACTATCGAACGTTTCCGACAAGGTTTGGAATGGACGGTCGAACGTGCCGCCAGCAATCAAGTAACCATTGCGGTTGAAATTATGGATACCAAATTCATGAGTTCCATTTCCCGTTGGAAGAAATGGGATGAAATGCTGAAATCGCCGTGGTTTACCGTTTACCCTGATTTAGGCAATCTCAGTGCGTGGAACGACAATGTGGCGGAAGAACTCAAATTAGGCATAGATAAAATTTCAGCCATTCACTTAAAAGACACTTACAAAGTGACTGAAACCTGCAAAGGTCAGTTCCGTGACGTACCGTTCGGGGAAGGTTGTGTAGATTTTGTCGCTTGCTTTAAAACATTAGCGGAATTAAATTATCGTGGCGCATTCTTAATTGAAATGTGGACGGAAAAAGCCGACGAGCCGATTGCGGAAATCATTAACGCCCGTCGTTGGATTGAACAAAAAATGAAAGAAGGTGGTTTTCAATGTTAGAGGAATTAAAACAAAAAGTATTAGAAGCGAATTTGGCGTTACCGAAGCATAATTTGGTAACCTTTACTTGGGGCAACGTATCCGCCATCGATCGCGAGAAAAACTTGGTGGTGATTAAACCGTCCGGTGTGGAATATGATGTGATGACCGTCGAAGATATGGTGGTGGTTGATTTATTCAGCGGCAAAGTCGTGGAAGGCAATAAAAAACCCTCTTCCGATACACCGACCCACTTGGAGCTTTATCGTCAATTTCCGACGGTCGGCGGCATCGTACATACTCACTCACGTCACGCCACCATTTGGGCGCAGGCGGGTGAAGATTTAATCGCAGCGGGCACTACGCACGCCGATTATTTCTACGGCTCCATTCCTTGCACGCGTAAAATGACCGCAGAAGAAATTCAGGGCGAATACGAATTGGAAACCGGTAAAGTGATTGTGGAAACTTTCCGTAAGCGCGGTATCGATCCGAAAGACGTGCCGGCGGTGTTAGTGAACTCTCACGGTCCGTTCGCATGGGGGACCGATGCGGATAATGCGGTACATAATGCGGTGGTATTGGAAGAAATCGGTTATATGAACCTGTTCAGCCGCCAATTACGTCCTAACCTGCAATCTATGCAACAAGAACTGCTGGATAAACACTATTTGCGTAAACACGGCAAAAACGCTTATTACGGTCAGTAAACCGATCAAAGTGCGGTCGCTTTTTGGGCAGTTTTATCAAGTGAAAAACATGCTGAAAACCAACCGCACTTTAGCGGAAAAACGCCTTCAGAACAAAACGCCGTATCATTTAACGATACGGTGTTTTTATTTATTTCTCTTGTCTTTTCACTTCAAATCACTACTCAAACGGTAAGTTTGGTGGGTTTTCTTACCATCATGTCATATTGATAAAGCCTGTGCCATAAACAGCGTAAAAAAACCAGAGCAAAAGGGCTATCTTTTTGATGTTTGTGCCGTCGCCGTTTGATATATATGTCGGGTAATCAGCCTTTTCGCTTTTTGATTCTTGGGGCACTGAGAGCGAAGGAGGGCAAATCAAACAATGGGCAAGATTAGATTTATAGGCGTGATAGCCTTCTCTTGTGATGGTGCGGTAAAGGAGAGCTTGCCTCATCGGACAGGTAACAGTCCTTGTTCGCATCATAGGTAACGTCTTGCTTTCTCAGGCTGTTTTTCCCTTTGGTGGGACGACGATAGCCAAGCATACCGAGAATCTCTCGGTGAGCTAAGCTCTCGGCAATAGGTGTCGTAAAATGACCCGCATCTATCCCGACAGTTTTGGGCGTGAACTGAAAGCGTTGGGTGGTGGCATCTAGGCGAGCGATATAAAGTTGGCTATCATTGACATCGCCTGCGGTGGCAAAGGTATCTAAAATAATGCAGTGTTTGCCGTCTAGTCAAGATAGAAGACCTTTTCAGTTTATTATCTCGGCGCATATAGCCGCAGTCGGAGTCGGTATTACTGACTTTCGTGTCTTTCACTTCTGCTGTTTTCTCATTCTCCTTTAACGACTTTCTCCGATATTATGTAGCAGTGGCACAAAGACTAAAATACAATCTTAACTGCAATAAAAATTCTAATGCTCTTAAATAAAAAGTGAACGGATGCCAATAAGTTAGGCATGACAGAATCAAATATTATCTTGGATAAAAAATTTACGGCGCAGGAAATCATCAAATAGGGGAACAGTAAAATCCAATTCACCGTATGATGGACTATAAATCATTCCTTTTTCAATAATTTTAGCTCGTACGTTACCCAATTCACTGTTTCTTTTCCCTAAATAATTTGCTATATCTCCAGATTTGTAAGGACCATTCCCTAACTTTGCCATAGCAATAACATAATCTTTCTCTTTATTCGTTAATCGATCTAATCGAACATTAAAAAAGCCATTATCTAGTTTATAAAATACACTTTTAGAAGCTTGAATAACATCTTGTTGAGTGATCGGCATTTGCTCAATACCAGCATTCCAAATTTCAGCTCCCCATTCCTGCAAAAAATAAGGATAACCTTTAGTATATTTAACAATCTCATCTAGCGCATCATCTGTAATATGTTCATTTAATTTCTCTATTGGTTCTTGAATAGCTTTTTTGGCTTCATCTACAGGTAAAGCACCTATAGAAGGATAAGCAAATAATCGTTCAGCATATGATTTAGCATCTCCAGACATTGCTGCAACTTGTGGTAAACCTGCTCCAAAAAATAAAATTGGTAAATTCTTTTGGCTACAACGATGTAAAGCAACAATTAGTGCAGAAAGATCTGATGATTTTAAATATTGCACCTCATCTATAAAAATTGACCAAGGTCGATTAGCTGCCTTTGCTACTTCACCGATAACGACAAAAAGCTGCGCCAAATCGCTTTCTAATAGCCCGCTATCTGCTGTACCAAATTCGGGCTCTATTTCAATTGAAATACCACCAATATCGATATTAAAAGTTGAGAAAAAAGATTTTGCAACGGAAAATGCACGGAGCACTTTATCTTTAACATTTTCTATCACAGATAATTTTCTTAATAATTGCTGAATTTCAGATTGCAATACTGCAACCAATTCAATATCTTCATTAGATTCAATAACTGTAATAACATGCTTGTTTTCTTCCGCAATTGTCGAAATATGATTCAACAACACAGTTTTGCCAACTCCTCGTAAACCAAGTAACATTTGTGCTCGAATACTGTTTCCCAAATTTGCCCGTTTTATCTGAATAGTTGCTTCTTCAATAATCTGATCTCGCCCCACTAATGCAGGCGGTTTCGAACCGGCTCCAGGATTAAAAGGATTTTTTATTCTGTCCATTATGTTTTCTCCAACTTAGAAAGAATGATAAGAAAGTATAAGTAGATATAACAAAATATGCAATGATATGCAAAAAAAAACATATCCATATATATCTTCTTATAACCTATGGACTGTAGAAACAATTTTCTTATCCTATCAAACTGTTACTGTAAGAGAATAAATTTTGGTTTAGGGTACAGGCATCAATGACTTTTTCTGTTAATGACATCCCAAAAAACTAACAGTAAGCTACATTGACTTCAATCTCTTTCACTAGTTAGCGTTCACTTTTAATACTGAATAGATACCCCAACAACATGATTTTAAACAAACGAACCGAGTCAACTACCAGGGACCTTTATCTTAGTAATAGAGATGGGCGACTTCATCATGGATAAATTCAAAATCAATGGCTTTAGCGACCTTGCACACAAGATAGTTTTGGGGAGCTGTGGGTTTTTTAAGCATAGGCATTTCCTTCTATATGCCTATTGGTTCAAACCTCTAGAGAGATATCTAGAGGTTTGTCAGTGTTCTGAAACGCCGTATCATTTAACGATACGGCGTTTTTATTTTGTATTGCCTTATTCCACTTTTACCCCATAAAAGGCGCTGTAACCGAACGGGCTTAGTTTGTAATCGCGTACGCGCAGGCTGAGCGGCGTGAACGTGACAGAATGGGCGACGGTGATCCACGGCGCTTGTTCTTTCACGATAACTTGCGCTTGTTTATACAATTCGGCACGCTCTTGCTGATCTTTCAAACCGATGGCTTTTGCCAATAATGCGTCGTATTCCGCATTTTTCCAACGGGCGTAGTTGCTGTTGCCGGCATTCTCACTGGCAAGTAACGGTGACAAGAAGTTGTCTGGATCGCCGTTGTCGCCCGACCAGCCGTAAGTACCGGCGGTGAACTGACCTTCTTTGGTGCGTTTAATATAATCGCCCCATTCGTAACTGACCAATTTGGCTTTAACGCCGATTTTTTCCCAATCGCTTTGTAGAATTTCCGCCATACGACGCGGGTTCGGGTTGGAATTACGAACCACCGGCTGCACCCAAAGCTCGGTTTCAAAACCGTTCGGGTAACCCGCTTCAGTCAGCAGCTGTTTGGCTTTTGCCAGATCGTACGGATAATCCTGAACGGCATCGTTATAACCCCAAATGGTCGGCGGCAACGGGTTTTTCGCCGCAATGCCCGCACCTTGATAAACCACGTTTAAAATGGTGTTTTTATCAGTGGCGTAATTAAGCGCCTGACGTACTTTCAGGTTATCAAACGGCGCTTTTTCCGTGTTAAAGGCGATATAAGCCACGTTCAATCCTTCTTGCGATAATAGCTGTACTTTCGGATCTTTCTTCATCCGTTCCAAATCCGCCGCATTCGGGAAATCCATCATATCGCAAGCGCCGGTTTGCAATTTGGCATAGCGCGCGGTGGCGTCCGGTGTAATGCTGAAAATCAGGCGGTCGATCGGCGCTTTGCCTTTCCAGTAGTCTTTATTGGCGAGGAAGCGAACCGCCTGATCTGTCTGATAACCGGCAAAGACGAAAGGTCCGGTGCCGATCGGTTGATTATCAATGGTTTCCGGTTTGCCCGCCGCCATCATTTTATCCGCGTATTCCGCCGAATAAACGGAGATAAAATCCATCCCCAAACTGGCTAAGAAAGTCGCGTCCTGTTTGTTTAGCGTGATACGCACGGTATGCTCGTCAAGCTTTTCCACCGCTTTTAACAGGCTTGGAAATTTCATCGCTTTGAAATACGGATAAGTGCCGTTGGAGACCTTATGATAAGGATGATTCGGATCCAGCTGGCGCTGAAAAGAGAAAATCACATCATCGGCATTAAATTCACGGCTTGGGGTAAATTCTTTATTGGCGTGAAATTTTACGCCTTTACGCAATTGGAAAGTATAAGTTAAACCGTCATCACTGATAGTCCAGCTTTCCGCTAAACCCGGTTCCAAATCCGTACTGCCGCGTTTAAATTCCACTAAACGGTTATACACTTGCTGAGAGCTGGCGTTATAGGAGATGCCGTCCATCACCAGTGCGGGACTGAAGCCCGACGGCGAACGGCTGGTACAGTTGATAAAGGTTGTTTCCGCCGCTTGGACAAAGGTTGCCGCCGTTAATAATAACGCGCCGATTGAAAGTTGAGCAATAGGTTTCATGTTTTCCTCCGAACCGTGAAAAATAATCTGACCGGCTAACTATATAATTAAAGTGCGGTCAATTTAAAGAACAAAATTTTCTTGGCTATAACTAAAAACTATATCAAAGTCAAAAAAACGGCATGTTACACATTCAGCCAGAACGTCACCGGACCGTCATTGGTCAAACTCACTTGCATATCCGCTGCGAATCGTCCGCTAAAAACCGTAATTTTTTGACCGCACTTTTGTATGAAATACTCATAAAGCCGTTCCGCCAGTTCCGGCGGCGCGCCTTTGGAAAAGCTAGGACGCAACCCTTTTTGCGTATCTGCGGACAAGGTAAATTGCGATACGACCAATATTTCGCCGCCCGCCTGTTGCACGTTGAGATTCATTTTGCCGTCGGCATCACTGAACACACGGTAGTTCAGCACTTTCTCGGCTAAACGATCGGCTTTGTGTTGATCGTCTTCTTTTTCTACACCCAATAACACCAACAATCCTTTATTAATTTGCCCGACGGTTTCGCCGTTCACGTCCACTTTGGCGTGAGTAACGCGTTGAATTAATGCAATCATTCCGTTTTTTCCTTAATCGTCATCAGTTCCAATTTCCCTAATTTAATTTGACGCATATCGCCGAGTACGGCGGTTAATTGTGCGCCCAGTAACACAAATATCCAACTTAGCTGAATCCACAACAACGTTAACGGCAAAGTCGCCATAACACCGTAAATTAACTGATAAGAAGGGAAAGTTGCAATATACCAAGCGAACGCTTTTTTCCCCAAAGTGAAAAACACCGCAGCCACCAAAGCGCCAGCCGCCGCATGTTGCATACGGACTTTCACATTCGGCACTAACGTATAAATTAAGGTAAAACTCAACCACGTCAGAAAAAACGGTACGAAGCTGAGTAACTGTAAGCCGAAGGGCAGGGAAATTCCCTCATTAAAGACTTTAATCGACGTAATATAGGAACTGATGGCGATACTGGCGCCGATAAAAATCGGTCCTAAGGTCAAAATCGTCCAATAAACCGCAAAAGAAAACACCGTGCTGCGGTTTTTGGCGTTCCAAATGTCATTGAGCGTGCGGTCGATGGAGTTAATCAATAACAGTGCCACTAAAATCAAACTGATGATTCCCACCGCACTCATCTGTTTGGAATTATTCACGAATTCATCAATATAACCGCCCACCACATCACTGGCGGCAGGCGCAAAGTTAGTAAAAATAAATTCCTTTAAGGCGCCCGTGGTTTCGTTGAACATCGGGAAAGCGGAAAAAACGGAAAACACCACCATCACCAAGGGAACAATCGCCAATGTGGTGCTGTAGGTTAAATAACCGGCGGCTTGCGTCAGTTTATTTTGATTAAAACGATGCCAAAAGACATCTAAAAAGAGTTTCAAGTGATTCATAACAAGCCTCCGCAGCAGTGCTTGAATTTCTTCCCCGAACCGCATACGCAGGGCTGTTTCATGGTCGGCAAGGGCACGCTCGGATCAACGAAAAACCAACGCTTGCCGATTTTGACAAACAGGGATTTCTCATGGTGTTCCCGCCGTCCTTCCGCATTTTCAAAGTAGGCTTTAAATTCCACCGTACTGTGGCTTTTATCTACATCCGCCCGATGGGTAAGGACTTGCAAACCGACCCAACGGGTTGTTTCCGCCCATTGTCGCAACGCCGCTTGATCTAACAGCGACTGTTGACTCGGCACGGTGGTTTGCACAATATAATCAATCCGTTGCAATACATAAGCGCTATAACGCGAACGCATCAGTTGCTCGGCGGTCAGCGGCAGTTGTTGCCGATGCAGCGGCTCACAGCAATCTTGATAATGTTTACCCGATTGGCAGGGACAAAGTGCGGTCGGATTTTTCATTGTTTTTTCCTTTCTTAAAATTTACAGGAAGAATATCATAAAATACGTTTGTTTTTGACCGCACTTGCGACCAATTAAGCAAATCTTAAGAACTTTTGGTTAAAATAACAGTCAAAAGAGAGCGTAAAAAAGAGAACGACAAGCTTGCTTGTATTTGTGCTATAATACGCTTGTAAACCGTTAATTATTTGTAAAAGAAGGAAGATAATGAACAAAGAAACACAAACTATGATGTTGGTTCCACAAGGTAGCCTCGAAGGTTATATCCGCGCGGCGAACGAATATCCTATGCTCAGCGCGGAGGAAGAAAAGGAATTGGCTGAGCGTTTGTACTATCAGGCGGACTTGGAGGCGGCAAAACAGCTGATTCTGTCTCACTTGCGCTTTGTCATCCATGTCGCGCGCGGTTATTCCGGCTATGGACTTCCTCAAGCGGATTTAATCCAAGAGGGCAATATCGGCTTGATGAAAGCGGTTAAACGTTTTAACCCGGAAGTGGGCGTGCGTTTGGTTTCTTTCGCCGTACATTGGATCAAAGCGGAAATTCACGAATATGTATTGCGCAATTGGCGTATCGTTAAAGTGGCGACCACCAAAGCACAACGTAAATTATTCTTCAATCTGCGTAAAACCAAACAGCGTTTGGGTTGGTTTAACGAAAACGAAGTGGAATTAGTGGCGAACGAGTTAGGCGTTTCCAAAGAAGATGTTATCGAAATGGAAAGTCGAATGACCGGTGCGGATGTCGGTTTTGATTTACCGACCGACGAAAATGAGGAAGAAACCTATGCGCCGGCGCTTTATTTGGAAGATAAAAGTTCCAACTTTGCCGCCGAACTGGAAGATGAAAATTTCGAAACGCAAGCGGTTGATCAACTGAGCTTGGCGTTGGACAGCTTGGACGAACGCAGTCAGGATATTATCAAAGCCCGTTGGTTAGACGATAACAAAGCGACCTTGCATGATTTGGCGGCAAAATACAATATTTCCGCCGAACGTGTGCGTCAGCTGGAAGCCAACGCATTGAAAAAACTAAAAAGTGCGGTCAGTTTTTAACGGGTTTTATACTCAATAATCAGCCCCTTAATCGGATAGGATTTTAAAACGATTAAGGGGCTTTTTTGTAGGCATAGTAGGGAAGTAGGCATAGTAGACAAAATAAAAGTGCGGTTAAAAAACAGAGAATCTTTTAACCGCACTTTTGTTTTCATGTCAGTGATACAATCTATCGTGCACCGTATACTACAATAGTTTTGCCGTGTGCCGAGATGAGATTTTGATCTTCCAACATTTTGATGATACGTCCGACGGTTTCACGGGAACAGCCCACCATTTGTCCGATTTCCTGACGGGTAATTTTAATTTGCATTCCTTCGGGATGGGTCATAGCTTCCGGCATTTTAGTCAGATTCAACAGGGTTTGCGCAATACGCCCCGTGACATCTAAAAACGCCAAATTTTTTACTTGACGCGAAGTATGTTGCAGACGACGCGCCAGTTGTGCGGTTAACATCATTAAGATTTCGGGATTGACCTGAATTAACTGACGGAATTTTTTATAGGAAATTTCCGCCACATCGCAGGTATTTTTTGCCCGCACCCACGCCGAACGGGTTTGACCTTCTTCAAATAAGCCCGCTTCGCCGAAGAAATCCCCTTGTCCCAAATAAGACAAGATCATTTCTTTGCCGTCTTCGTCTTTCATCATTACCGCGACGGAACCTTTGATAAGATAGTAAAGGGTTTCCGCTTTTTCGCCGGCATTAATGATCGCACTTTTAAGCGGATATTTATGAATATGGCAATGGGAAAGGAACCATTCTAATGTCGGATCCGCCGTTTGCGTTATTTGAACTTGTTCTTGCATAAAACCCCCTTGAGATACTGATTCATAAGTAATTCACTCTACTTTGAAAATTCCATTTTGTTTTTGATATCAATGGTTTCGTGTAATTCTGACCAAACAATAACGGCATCGCCATGATGGATTCTAGTCAGTAAGTTTTGCTTTTTCTGCTCCAAAGAAAGCTCTTCAAAGCCGTAATCCGTTCCTTCGCGTAAAATGAAACTTTCAACGATGTTGACTAAAGTTTCTTCTTCCAATTGCTGCCACGGAATAATCATCTTTTTACCTTAATTTTGGCGATTATGCAAATAAGGTTTCGATCAAACGCCATTGCTGTTCAAAACCTTGGTTCGGCGTGTAACGGAAATTGGTGCGTACATAGCGCATAAACTGTCCTTCACATAGCGTCACCAAGTGTGCGGCAACGGTTCTTTCGTCCACCGAAAAAATTTTGCCTTCCCGCCTACGCATTTGTAAGATATTGAAAAATTTCATTTCCAAACGATCAAAAAACTGAGCGACACGGGCTTGTAATTTGCTCTCTTCAAACATCAAAGCGTGTCCGGTCAAAATTCGGGTCATGCCCGGATTTTTACGCGCAAAATCAAAAATCATCTGTAAAATATCGCGGATACGATTCTGCGTATTGCTTTCCATTGAACCGGAATGATCGATGCGGGCAAACAGGTTGGCTTCAATATTATCAATCAGCGCCTCGAACATTTTAGTTTTGCTTGGGAAATAACGGTACAACGCAGCTTCGGAAACGCCCACTTGTTCGGCTAAACGCGCTGTCGTCATTCGCTCCATACCGCGTTCGGAATGCAACATATGAGTCAATACCGTCAACACTTGCTGGCGACGTTCTTTCACCGTGCGTTTTTCAATTTTCGGGCTGTTTTTTTGCGGTGCGATTTCTTCCACCGCTTCGATTTCCAGTTGTTCCGCCGCCATTATTGTTTACCCGAATGACCGAATCCGCCTGCACCGCGGTCCGTCTGCTCAAATTCGCTGACGATATTAAATTCCGCTTGTACGACAGGTACAAATACTAACTGTGCGATACGATCACCGACTTCCACGTGAAACGGTTGTGAACCGCGATTCCACATGGAAACCATCAACGGTCCTTGATAATCGGAATCGATTAAACCGACTAAATTGCCTAACACGATCCCGTTTTTATGTCCTAAACCGGAACGCGGCAGGATCACCGCGGCTAAATTCGGATCGGCGATATAGATGGATAAACCGGTCGGAATTAATTTGGTTTCTCCCGGTTGAATGTCAAACCCTTCTTCCACCAACGCACGCAAATCTAATCCCGCCGAGCCTGTTGTGGCATAGGCAGGCAACGGAAATTCCGTACCGATACGCTGATCTAAAATTTTTACGTCTATTTTTTTCATTTTTATCCTTGAGTTTAAAAGCGATGCTATTTTTATTTGTTCTTTGAATAACGTTCAACAATTTCGTTGACTAAGGCTTCCGCCAATTTGGTTTTATCCGCTAAGGGTAATCGTTTTTCGCCATTACGCCAAAACAGATGCAAGGCGTTTTGATCCGCATTGAATACTTGTCCGCCGGAAACATCATTGGCGCAAATCATATCTAAATTTTTACGTTGCAACTTGTCCTTGGCGTATTGTTCGACATTTTGGGTTTCCGCCGCAAATCCCACTGTAAAAGGACGTTTTTCCGTTAATTCCGCCACCGATGCGATAATGTCAGGATTTTTAACCAATTTTAGGGTGAGTTCGTCGTTATCGTCGGTTTTCTTAATTTTTTGTTCAGCAACTTGCTCAACCCGATAATCGGCAACCGCGGCACAACCGATAAACAGCTGATTTT
>JBHBXR010000093.1:0-3084 GCA_041795785.1 Mesocricetibacter sp. | reverse complement strand
TGGTTCATTGTGTGCATGCTACAGATTATTTGCCTGCATATTAAACAAAAGAAATCTGAAGAAAAACTTAAATTCTCCTGTTTTTGTGATCTTGCTCACATTTTAGACAAAAGCGTTTTGCTTTTGATGAAAGAAAGCTCTATATTCCGCCTCACACAAGGGTGTTACGTTTATTCGGCAAGCCTAAACCAAACAATATTATGTGTATTGTTTGGTTTAGGCTTTTTTATTTTCATCAAAAATGAGGATGCAATTATGGAAAAAGATTTCAGCAAACTCGCTTCGGACATCGTGCAACTTGTCGGTGGAGAACGCAATATCCATTCGTTGGTTCACTGCGCCACCCGTTTGCGTTTTATTTTAAAGGAAAGGGCAAAAGCGGATAAAAGCCGTTTGGAACAAACGGCAGGGGTAATCAGCATTGTAGAAAGTGGCGGACAGTTTCAGGTCGTTATCGGTAACAACGTACCGAAAGTATATGCCGAAATCATGAATATTGCCGATATTCAAGCAGGTGACTCTGCCGATTTACCTAAGCCGAGCTTAATTAATCGTGCTATTGATTTTCTTGCCGGATCTTTTACGCCGTTAATCGGGGTGATGGCCGGTGCCGGTATTCTAAAAGGGTTGATTGCCATCTTACAGGTTGCCGGTTGGTTGGATCCGACATCGGGTACCTACACTGTACTGGATGCTACCGCCAGTTCCACCTTCTATTTTTTACCGGTGTTGCTTGCGATAACGTGTGCCAATAAAGTAAAAGCCAGTCCTTATATTGCGGTGGCGGCAGCGGCGGCATTATTGTATCCGAGTATTATTGACGCCAGTACAAAAGGAACACTGAATTTCCTTGGGTTTGACATCGCGATGATGACTTATACCTACAGCGTTATTCCGATTCTGTTAGCGGTTTCCGCACAAGCTTATATTCAACGGTTTTTTGAACATATTTGGCATGAGTCCGTACGTAATTTCTTTGCGCCGGCTTGTACTTTATTCGTTGTTGTTCCTTTAACGCTGGCTGTGATCGGACCTATCGGTTCCGCTATCGGTAACGGTATTGCTAGTGTATTGGCGTGGTTATATGAAGCCAGCCCGATTGCGACCGGTGTAGTCGTCGGAGCATTGTGGCAAGTGCTTGTTATCTTCGGGATTCACTGGAGCATCGTGCCGATTATGATTAACAATATGGCAGTTGTCGGTTTTGACCTAATCGGTCCGTTGACTGCGGCTGCGGTATTAGGTCAAGCGGGTGCGACATTTGCCGTATTCTTAAAATCACGTAATAAAGACATAAAATCTCTTGCGGGTTCAACCACCTTCAGTGGTGTTCTCGGTATCACCGAACCTTTAATTTACGGTATTACGCTACGCTTTAAAAAACCGTTTATTTGCGGCGTGTTAGGCGGTGCGGTCGGTGGTGCAATTATCGGTTTCGGCGGCACGAAAATGTTTGCTTTCGGCTTTAGCGGCTTATTGCTCTACCCTGTGATTATCGGTCCGGAAAGTAACATACTGACTTATTCGTTAGGGATGTTGGTGGCGTTCATTGTGGCGGGATTACTCACCTTTATATGGGGATATAGCGATAGAATGTTACCGGAGCAGCCTTTGTCGGTAGAGGCGATTAAAAATGAAGAGACGGAAACCAAACAACCGACGGATAACGTCGCTCCGGTTTCTCAGTTTGATAAATACGGTTTGGTTAGTCCGCTGGAAGGTGAAATTCATCAGCTTAAAACAATTTCCGATCCGATGTTTGCTTCGGAAGCGTTGGGGAAAGGGGTGGCCGTTTTACCGACGAAAGGTGAATTGCGTTCGCCGATAAACGGTACTGTCAGTTCGGTGTTTCCGACCAAACACGCCGTTAACTTGGTATCGGATGATGGGTTGGAAGTATTGATTCATATCGGTATGGATACGGTGCAATTAAACGGGCAACATTTTGAGTCGTTTGTCAAAGACGGTGATCGGGTGGAAGTCGGGCAGTTGCTCACTCGCTTTGATATTGACAGCATTACCAAAGCCGGTTATTCAGTCATGACACCGATCATCATCGCCAATACCGAAGATTATTTGGATGTGATCGCCACGACCGAACCGCATATTTATCATGGTGATGCTTTACTTCAAGTCGTGGTCAGTCAATCGGTATAGCGAAAAAGCAAAGAGCACGTCGCAACGTGCTCTTAAATTTAGAATCAATCGTGATTATTCGCTGAGATCATCGGTTAAATCCAGTAATTCAGGCGATAAAATGATACCGGTCAAATCGGCGTAAACATAGTCTTCCGGCAGGAAGGTCACACCGCCGAAATTTACCGGTGTATCCACTTCTCCGTGCGTGTCATTATCCGCACCGACCGGAATCGGCGCCAGCGCCTGAATACCGATATCCAACGTTTCCAGCACATCGAGTTGGCGAACCGCACCGTTGACGATAATGCCTTCCCAACCGTTATCGACGGCGAGCTGGGCGAGTTCGCCATCAATCAATGCACGGCGAACGACACCGCCACCGTCCACCAACAGTACGCGCCCCTCTCCTTCTTCTTCCAACACTTCGGCAATCAGCCCGTTACTTTCAAAGCATTTTACCGTGGTGATTTTGCCGAAAAAGGACGAAACGCCGCCAAAACTGGAAAAAATCGGTTCCACGACATCAACCTGATCAGAATAAATATCACAAAGTGCAGAAGTATCAATGCGCATAGTATGTTCCTTTTTTAAGAATAACGGCAAAGAGTATAAACCTTTGCAAAATTTTGTTCAAATCTAACCGCTTGCATGTTGATGTTCCCGATGAATCCGCCACAGCATTCGAGCGTCCAAATAAGAGGAGGCGATCATGGTTAAGAACACCGCGGCACCAAAGTAAAACGCCGCATCGCCCACAGAGAAACTGATGATTTGCCCGCGTTCTACTAATGACATCATCAAAGAGAGCACGAACAAATCAAGCATTGACCAGCGTCCGACGAAGTGTACGTAATGCAGTAGTTTCATTTGTAGATGAATCGGGTGCTTCCAGCGATAATGAATCGTCAAAAGCAAATAAAACAGAATCGCCACTTTACTGAACGG
>JBHBXR010000092.1:0-11245 GCA_041795785.1 Mesocricetibacter sp. | reverse complement strand
GTTGTATTTTCTACAAATTTTGTTGACATTCGATTACTCCTTATTATCCGTATTCGGAAGATAACGATAAATATAAATACCGGTGATAATCGTTGCAATAAAAGTCATGCCGATAATGCCGAAGGTTTTAAAATCCACCCAGATATCATTGGACAAATAGTGACTGATATACATATTAAGCAACATACAAAGAATAAAAAATCCTGTCCATCCCAAGTTTAGCTTGTTCCAAACCGCTTCGGGTAATTCAATTTCTTTACCTAATAACTGTTTAATCAACGGTTTCTTGAATCCGTATTGGCTGATTAATAATGCTAAAGCAAAAATGGCATACACGATGGTAACTTTCCATTTAAGAAATTCCAATTCGTTAAAATAAGCGGTTAACAAGCCGAAAAATACCACGGCAACGCCCATGATGATTTGTTGTTTTTCAATTTTGCCGTATTTAAATTTTAGAATAAGCATTTGAATAACGGTTGCAATAACCAACGTTATTGCCGCTTCACGAATGCCGACCAGTTTATAAACGGTGAAGAATAAAATCAGCGGAATAAATTCAAGAAGTTGTTTCATATTAGGCTCTTTGCGTAAAAATAGTATAAAAACGGTAGCTGATTACTACAGCAAAAACATTCAGGAATGAAACGAGCAGGGTAGCGATTACACCAAGTGGCATATTGTCCGAGAAGTCGGCTAAGCGGTTGGAGATAATGCTGAAAATTAAATATACGATTAGGAAGTACCACAACAATGTTGTTGTACGCCCTATTCCGGCTCGCCAAATATAAGCGATGGATTCACCGATTCCTTTCTCTTCAATTAAATAGGTGATGAAGGCAAGACAGGTGCGGATGAAAATAAAGATAGAAAAAAAGACGAATACGATTAGGATTGATATCCCGGAGCCGCTTAGTACGCTAACCAAAAATGCCGTAAAACAGATAAGTAACGGCAATGAAATAAGGATATTGATGATGAGGACGCCGAAAAAACGTTTGAGTGCCATGCCAAAAGTTTGAGTCAGAGAGTAATTATTTTGTAGGCTGATATGATGAACCGTCAAAATCCCCCAGCAACTGAAAAGCAGGAAAATAACTTGATAAACAATATAGATAAATAACAAAAAGTTGGCGTCTATTTTCTGTAATAAAGCACTGAATAAGGCTACTTGCTGTTCAGGGGTTAAGTCAGGGTTGTCCAATTGCTGAAAAGCATCGGGTGTTAATGCTGACGTTGAAGTGTCAAAGATCATATTTATTGCGAATGACAGCAGAGTAAAGGCAATCACAAAAGAAAGCGTAAAGTTCTTTTGATTACGAACAAAATTCCAACTGTCTTGTAAAAGTTGAGTGAAATTAACAGGCATATTAAATCTCATAAGAACCAAAAAATCAGAGAACTATTATACGGTGTTTGTTGATAAATTTCTAAAAATACCTGTTTAAAAGGTGTTAAAATTAAACTAAATTTCACATTAAAATAACAAAAAATTAACATTTTGTCGGAATTTTGACTTAGATCACAGAAATAATACTGATTAATGGTTATACTGCCCGCATTCACACAACTGCGTTTTAATATAAACAATACTTAAGTGAGCTTGGCATATAATACTATTCATTGAGGGAAAATGTTTCTTTCCCCGTAAGCAGAAGAAATAAAAGTTGCCTTAATGGGAAATATTATTGTTTGAGCTCACTTAGTTATCGCTTAACCTGCCAAATCCAACATTTCCTGTGCATTAGCCAGTACCGTATCGGTCACTTTACTGCCGCCTAATAATTTGGCTAACGCCTGTACCCGTTGAGGTTGCGAAAGTGCGGTCATTTTTGTCTCGGTTTTTCCGTCTAACGTCAGTTTTTCAACGACAAAATGATGATGTCCCTGACTGGCGACTTGCGGTAAGTGGGTTACGCATAATACTTGGCATTTATCACCTAACTTACGCAATAATTTTCCTACCACATTGGCAGTTGCGCCGCTGATACCCACGTCAATTTCGTCAAAAATTAACGTCGGGACGGCAGATTTGTCGGAAGTCAGCACTTGGATTGCCAAAGCAATACGTGACAACTCCCCGCCGGAAGCGATTTTTGCCAACGGTTGCGGCGGTTGTCCTAAGTTACTGCGTAAATTAAAGACGACGGTATCCGCTCCTAAAGCGGAGATTTTGTCGTAATCCGTTTTCAGCTCGATAAAAAATTCCGCATTTTCCATTGCCAGTTGCTTAATGGATTTGGTGACCTGTTGAGCGAGTTTTGTGGCACCTTGTTGACGGCTTTGATGTAATGCGTTCGCCGTTGCGGACATTTGCGCATAAGCTTGTTGTTCTTGTGCGATCAGTATTTCTTCGCTATCGGAAAAATCAATCAATTGATTAAGTTCTTGTTTTAAGGCGCGATGAAACTCGGTGAGTGCTTCCGCTTTCACATTATGTTTACGCGCCAGCTGTAAAGCCTGTCCCATACGTTGTTCGATTTGCTGTAATAAAAGCGGATCCTGTTCGATATTATTGGATAAATGCTGAATTTCACGGCTGGCTTCCTGCACTTGAATCAATGCCTCTTGTAGCATGGTTTGCGCATCTTTATAGCGCGGATCCAATTCGCAGAGTTCATCAATATATTGATTTGCTTTATATAGCAAACGGTCGGCATTTACCGTTTCGTTTTCGCTTAATAGTTGTAAAGCGGATTGAGAAAGGGTGGTCAGTTGTTCGCTGCCGGATAAACGACGGTGATTTTCTTCCAATTCGGCATATTCATTAGGTTGCAGGTTAAACTGGTTTAATTCATCCACTTGATATTGCAACAGTTGTTTCTTTGCTTCATTTTCCGCACATTGTTGTTTGAAATTATGTAGTTTGCGTTGCAATTCTTTCCAATGCAGATAATCCGAATTCATTTGCGTCAATAATGTTTGATGTGCGCAGAAATTGTCCAGTGTTTGTAATTGAAAGTCATTTTTTAATAGCAGTTGGGAGGCGTGTTGCCCGTTAATATGAATTAAATATTGAGCAAGCTCTTTTAATTGATTGGCGGAAACCGGCGTGCTATTGATAAAGGCTTTAGAACGCCCGTCATTATTGACGATACGACGCAAAATACATTCTTCCGGATTATCGGGATCTTGTAACTCTTGTTCTTTTAACCAAGCAACGGCAGGGTTTTTGGCTTCAAGTTGAAAAGTCGCGCAAACTTCAGCCCGTTCCTGTCCTTCTCGCAACATTGACAGTTCGGTTCGTTGTCCCAAACACAGCCCTAACGCATCAATGGCAATGGATTTTCCGGCGCCGGTTTCCCCTGTAATGACGGACATTCCTTTTGCCAATTCAAGATTGAGATGACGGACAATAGCGAAATTATTGATAGTGAGTTGGGTAAGCATAACAAAAATCCTCTTTACTGTATGAATATTAGTATATATTGTTTTTTTGTACAGTAAAGAGTTTTCTGTCGATTATTAGAATAATTGCTTAAGCCAACCTAATTTTGAGCTTAATATGTTGTAATAATTATAATTATGTAAATGCAATAATCTGAGTTTGTGCGGGCTTTTAAAGACACTGACTACATCATCGCTGGTAAATTCCAAAGGTAATTGACTATCGCAATTTACTTCTAAAGAAGGCGTATTATATTCGGCGAAGCGCAGGGAGATTCTTTTGTCGCCGTCGATGACCAACGGGCGGGATGAAAGCGTGTGCGGAAACATCGGAACCAACGCAATGGCATTTAATTGCGGCGTCAGAATCGGACCGCCGGCAGAAAGTGAATAAGCCGTTGAACCGGTCGGTGTGGCGATAATTAAGCCGTCGGAACGTTGTGAAAAAGCAAATTTGTCATCAATATATACATGAAAATCAATCATATGGGCAATTTTGGCAGGGTGGATCACCGCTTCATTAATCGCATTCCCCATAGAAATGACTTTACCTTCACGCTCCACATTCACTTCCAGTAAAAAGCGTTCTTCGACAAAAAATTCACCGTCCAAGCAGGCTTGTAGTTGGGCATACGCGTTTTTAGGATCAATATCCGTTAAGAAGCCCAAATTGCCGCGGTTAATGCCGATCATCGCAATGCCGTATTTTGCCAAGGCGCGCGCACGTCCCAACATATTGCCGTCGCCACCGATCACAATCGCCAGTTGCGCCTGCTTACCGATTTGATCCAAGGTTGCAATATGATTAACCGGAAGATTCAGCGCTTTGCCCACGGCTTCTTCCATTACAACGTGATAACCTCGCTCCAACAGCCATTGAAACAGGTTTTTGTGCATTTGCAGATTGATATCGTTACGCGGACGACCGACTAACCCGATAGTTTTAAATGTAGTATGTAACGGATGAATAGGTTTGCTTTGCGTAAAATTGTTGCTTTCCATAATTGATACTTGAATAAAATAATTTGTCCCATATATTACACATAAAGGCTGCCTATCGCAAAGAGTTACGGGCTTTTATTCGGATAGGCATTTTTGTTACAATGGACGCAATTTTTACTTAAACGGAGAGTGTAATGACGGAACAAGAGAAAAAAACGGAAAACGCAGACCTGCAAAATAATCAGGAAACGGAACAAAACGCAGCGCAAGAAGCATCGCAATTAGAAGAAGTTCACCTTGACGATCCTTTAGAGGAAGCTATCGCCCGCGTTCAAGAATTGCAACAGGAATTGGCTGTTCAGCAGGAAGAAGGGGTAAAACGGGAACAGGAAATCACGTTACGCGCTCGCGCCGAAATGGAAAATATCCGTCGTCGTGCCGAACAAGATGTAGAAAAAGCCCATAAATTCGCGTTGGAGAAATTTTCCAAAGATATTTTAAATACTATTGATAATTTGGAACGCGCTTTGGCGACGCCGGCGAATATGGAAGACGAAAGTGTAAAAGCGTTGTTTGACGGCGTGGAGCTTACCTTAAAAGAATTATTATCCACCGTGGCGAGATTCGGCGTGGAACCGGTCGGCGTAGTCGGAGAAAGCTTTAATCCCGATTTGCATCAGGCGATTTCCATGCAACCGACGGAGGGTTTTGAAACCAATCAAATCACCGTTGTGCTACAAAAAGGCTATTTGTTAAACGGCCGCGTGATTCGCCCTGCGATGGTGATGGTAGCGGCTTAATCAAGCGCTATAAAACTCACAAAAAACAAACCGCACTTTTGAAAGAAAGTGCGGTTTAGTTTTAGAGGATTTTAAAAAACGCTATTCAAAGTTAAGTGAGGTTTAAGCGGTTTTAAAATTGTTTGGAAACCGACCGCACTTTTATCAGTTGAAATTATTATCCTACCACTGCCGGTAAATAACCCGCTTGGATAGCAAACGGAATGGAGACGATAATAATACCTAAAATAGCCGCAAATAACAGCACGCCGTTGCCGCCCCAAACCCGATACGGCAAATTCGGATGTTGTTGGCGCGCTTTCCAAACTAAGGCTGCCGGCAATACAACGGCGTAGAACGCAAACATTTGTCCCGCATAGCCTAACGCCAAGATAAAGCCTTCTGGATAGAAGAATGCGAATAGTAATGGCGGTAGGAAAGTTAATACGCCGAGGGTTAAGCGGTTAGCGGAAATATTGAACGAGCGTTTGAGCAAGTCATCCACACATTCCAGCAAACCTAAGGCAACTCCTAAGAAGGAGGTGATCAATGCCAAGGCGGAGAAGAGTTTCACTGTGCCTGAAATCATTTCACTGCCGGTGATTTGACGAGTCGCTTCCACTAAGCCATTGAGCGTCGGATCTTTTTGTAAAATTTGTAAGAATTCATTTTGGCTGAGTACACCGTGAGTGGAAAGTTGCCATATGATATAACCAATTAACGTAATGAGCGAGCCGACGACAATGGAGTATCTCAGTGCTTTAACATCCCCACGTAAGTAGTTATTTAACGCCGGAATAGAGCCGTGGAAACCGAACGAGGTAAAGAATATCGGTGCGGCGGAGATGAGTAAGGCGTTATCAATCGGCATTGCCATCAAATTATCCATTTTAATTTCAGGCATCATCAGCATTAATACAAAAGCCAGTGCCGCCAGCATGAGGAAAAACAGAATGCGGTTAATGCCGTCGGTTACATTAGTGCCGACGACCACAAATGCACCGAAAAAGACCGTAAACAGGAAAATAGAAATTTTCCCGCTGGCTTCAGGGCTGCCCATTGTCGGCAAAGTGGACGCTAAAATTCCGCCGCCACCCGTTACATAGGCGGACAGTAACGCATATAAAAACACCATTAATACGGTGGTTGCGATAATGCGTCCCGGTTTACCGAAATATTGCGCCGCTAATGTACCGATACCGGCATCGTGTTCGGCGGTTTGATAAACCTCTACAAAAAGCAAAGCACTATAGGTGAGAAAAAGCCATAGTGCAATTAAAAGAAAAACGGTGAATGTGAAACCTATTCCGGCTGAAGTCAGCGGCATCGCCAACATACCAGCACCGATCATTGTCCCTGACACGAGCAGGGTACTTCCTAATGTTTTGTTCACGATACATCTCCTTATAGTTTATTAGTGTTGGAAATGAAAGGCGCAATAGTGTCTTGTTTGACAGTACATCACAACAATGTCAGTAAAGAATAATCTTCTCGCGTTTCGTTGTATATTTTAAGCGCAAAGGGCATTGCCGTACAGCAATGCCCGTGAACGTTTATTATGCTTTCGGTTCAAAGCGTGAGGTGAAGAAACGAAGCAGTTTCGGTTCATACACCATATTCAATCCTTTGATTTGGTCGCGTCTCTTGAACAGGTTAATTACCCCTTCCGCAACGTGATCTAAGTGCGCATAAGTATAGACACGGCGAGGAATGGTTAAGCGTACCAATTCCAGTTTCGGTTTGTGGTTTTCACCGGTAATTTTATCACGACCGGCAGAGACGATGCCGCGTTCCATACTGCGAACACCGGATTCAATATAAAGCTCTGCGGCTAATACTTGTGCCGGGAACTCTTCTTGTTTCAAGTGAGGCAAGAACGCTTTCGCATCTAAGAATACCGCATGACCGCCGACCGGTTTTACAATCGGCACACCTGCCGCTTCAAGTTTTTCAGCGAGGTAGTAACATTGCGCGATACGGTGTTGAATGTAGTGGAAATCAACGGATTCGGTGATACCTACCGCCATGGCTTCCATGTCACGACCGGCAAGACCGCCGTATGAAGGCATACCTTCATAAAGCACGACTAATTCACAAGCTTGTTGATAGAGATCATCATCATTGATACATAAGAAACCGCCGATGTTTACCAAGCAGTCTTTTTTACCGCTCATGGTACAACCGTCGGCATAGCTCATCATTTCTTTTAAGATTTCACGAATGGTCGCATCTTTATATTCAGGCTCTCTTTCTTTGATGAAATAAGCATTTTCCACGCAACGTGTTGCGTCGAACATCACTTTGATGCCGTGTTTGCTACATAACGCTTTTACTTCACGCATATTTTTCATGCTGACCGGTTGACCGCCCGCAAGGTTTACGGTCACTGCCAAGCAGATATAAGGAATGCGATCCGCACCGACTTCATCGATTAATTTTTGTAATTTATTGAGGTCAACGTTACCTTTGAACGGCAAATTAATTTGGGAATCGTGCGCTTCATCAATAATGATATCTGCAAAAGTCGCACCGTTACGCTCTTGGTGTGCGCGGGTGGTAGTGAAGTACATATTGCCCGGCACATAATCGCCCGGTTTAATCATAATAGTGGAAAGTAAGTTTTCGGCACCGCGTCCTTGGTGGGTCGGCACAACATATTTGAAACCGTAGTATTCTCTGACCACTTCTTGCAAGTGCATAAAGTTGCGGCTACCTGCATAGGCTTCATCACCGATCATCAAACCCGCCCACTGCTTATCGCTCATTGCAGTAGTACCACTGTCGGTTAATAAATCGATATACACTTCTTCAGAGTTCAATAAGAATGTATTGTAACCCGCTTTTTTCATATATTCTAAACGCTGTTCGCGAGTAGTCATTGCGATTGGTTCAACAACTTTAACTTTGTACGGTTCTGCCGGATAGTTTTTCATAATTGAAGTCCTCATAAAAATTTAACATTAAGATTAGTCCGGAAAGATAATCCAAGAACGAACATATCAAATTCTTATAACTATTTGTTCTCTCTCTTTCACTGAGTTAATCGTAAAGTATTATTTACATTCTTCAATCGGAAATTTTTAATTTTGCAGGCTGAAAAGATAAAGCAAAAATTTATAGTTTTTATTGGTTGAACGGCTAAAAAATCGCCTGTAGTATGGTGCGTCTTAATATAGCTTGCGATGTGATTTTTATTTTTTTTAGTTAAAAAAATAAGTTTTTAAATATCGTAAAGTTATAAGTCTGTTTTCCTCTATTCGTTACTTCAATGTCAATAATATTTTGATTACTGTTCGCCAAAGTGCGGTCGATTTTGTACGAGTTTTAAAAAACCCCGTTTCTTTTCCGTTTTGTGAAATAGCTCACGGTTTGTTTTAATCTTTTATAGTATATTGATTTGCCGAGAGTTTATGACATTACTAATCTTAAAGGAGAAAATATGAAAGAAGACGTAAATCCGAAAATGCTGATTGCGGGCACAATATCCTTATTGTGCGCAATCATTTTCTTCGGCGGTTTTGCCAAAGATTTATGGGGCGGGATCTTTGATTTCGGCAAACTGACCGGACAATTTCCCGAGTGGCTGAAAACGTCAGGCGGAACCAGCGCCAAGGGCGGTTTTCTATTTGCATTGACCTTAGTGCCGAGCGTGATGTTGGCGCTTGGGTTCGTGGCGATTTTTGAACATTACGGCGCATTGGTTGCCGCTTCAAAATGGTTAAGCCCGATTTTAAAACCGTTGATGGGTATTCCCGGCGTGTGTTCCATTTCGCTGATCGCAAGTACACAAAGCACTGATGCGGGCAGTTCCACCACTAAATTTTTGCGTAACGAAGGAAAAATTACACATAAAGAGCTGCTGATTTTTTCCGCATTCCAATTCAGTGCCGGTGCATTACTGACCAACTTTTTATCTTCCTTTGCCCCGTTGTTGCAGGTGAAAGATTCATCCGGCGCATTGGCACCGGTATCTATCGCCATGTGTCTGGGTGTGATTTTAATTTTCAAAATAATCGGCGCAAACGTTATGCGTTTATATGTGAAAAAATTTGTTAAAGATGATGAGGCGGAAGTATGAGCGACAATGTAAACAGTGAGAAAAAATTAATCACCGATATTTTTATCGAAGGTGCGCGAAAAGGTTGGAATATCGCCATTCACAGTACTATTCCGAACGTGTTAATGGCATTTGTGATTATTTATGTTCTGAACGCGTCCGGTTTGCTGAAACTCTTGGGCGAGTATGTCGGTTTCATTATGGCGCCCTTAGGGCTACCGGGCGAATCCATTGCCGTGTTTTTAGCCGCCTTTTTGAGTTGGGGCGGTGCGGCAGGCGTGTTGGTGGCACTGGTGCAGGAAGGCACGTTAAATGCGCAACATATTGCGATTTTATTGCCGGGCATGGCGTTAGTCGGCTCCACCGTGCAATATATGGGACGCGTATTGGGCGTATTAGGCGTGCCGGGCAGACATTATCCCGCGCTATTCGGTATTTGTATCCTTAACGCTTATTTAGCCATGTTGCTCATGCGTTTTATCGTTTAAATGCAAGGAGAAAATATGCGTAACGAACAATTAGACGTTTTTCTTGCCGAACTGAAAGAACTCACCGACATTGAAAGCCCGACGTCCTCCCTTGAAGGCGTTGATCGCGTGGCGGATTGGTTTATCCGCAAAGCGGAAAGTTTGGGTTTGGCGTATCAAAAAATCCCGATGACTTCGGATAAAGTAACGGATTCTTTGTTCATCAGCAATAATCCGAATACGGAACAATTCGATATTTTGTTTGTCGCTCATATGGATACGGTTTTCCCGCTGGGAACGGGGAAAGACGTGCCTTTCAAACGACAAGACGGACATATCAATGCACTCGGCGTGATTGATGATAAAGCGGGGGCGTTGTTATCCTTTTATGTATTGCAGGAACTGGATTTAAGTCGTTACAACATCGGTATCTATCTGAACTCCCACGAAGAAATCGGTTCTATGTATGCGAAGGAAAGCATTCGTGACTATGCGCGCAAGTCCAAGTATTGCTTTGTGATGGAACCGGCGCGCGAAGACGGTTCCATGGTGGCGACCCGCAAAGGCATGATCACTTACAAAGTGGAATTCCACGGTGTTGCCGCTCACGCCGGTAATCATCCGGAACGCGGACGTTCGGCATTGGTGGAAGCCGCCAATTTTATTGTGGAATTTTCCAAATTAAATGACTTTAATGCGGGACATACTTTCAACTGCTTTATGACTAACGGCGGCAGTGCCCACAACGTAATTGCGGATTATTCCTCGTTAATTATCGAAATGCGTTATAAATTACCGTCTTCAGTGGAGTATTTTGAACGGCATTTAAAACGCATTTTGGAAAATCCGTTTGTGCAAGGCGTCACTTCCAATAAAGAGCTGATTAACGTTGAAGCACCGATGATTGATGAAATCCACCTGCCGAAAATCAAACAAGTTTTCGATCAAGTCGGGCAGGAATTACAAACGCCGATTAAATGGGTTGATGCCGGCGGTTTAAGTGACGGCAACATAGCCGCCTCAGCCGGTTGTCCGACCATCGACGGTTTAGGTCCGACCGGCGGCAATATGCACGCCAAAACAGAATATTTGGTAATTGATTCCGTCGTGCCGAAATGCAATTTAGTGCTTGCGGTAATTAAGAAACTGTTTGAAAAATAATAAGCATAAGGGCGTAATTTATTACGCCCTCAGAGCGTTGATAAACCCTATACGAGCCGTATAGGGATTACTTAATCTTAGTCGCTCTGCGGCTCTTCCGTTCAGCCCCAGTGGGGCTGGGCTTAACGAACCTAGCACGGCTCGTGCTAGGTTATTTCTCAAAGATGAGCTTTGTCAGCAATCTAAGGACGTAATTTATTACACCCTGTTTTTTTCTATAAATTATTAAAACTCCCCCAAAACCGACCGCACTTTTCTTCTTCAAATGATGACCATCAATCCACTCAATCATAGTTAAAAACTGTGACTTACCTCACAAAATATCGTTTATATGGCGCTTGAACAGGTGAAATATTAAGCGCATACTGCTTCATAAAAAGCAGTCGCGTAATTTTAAGAAGGCAGTATAACTATGAATAAAACTATGAAAATTTTAATCGGTGTTTTGTTGG
>JBHBXR010000091.1:0-11039 GCA_041795785.1 Mesocricetibacter sp. | reverse complement strand
CCGTGCATAGACTCAACGCATCGTTATACTGATTTTGGCGGACTAATAATGTGATTAAATCATCGCGCACTTTTCGATCGGCAGTTTGTTGATATAATTGAGCAAGCTGTTTAGTGCCATCGCGTAATTGCTCCTCACCTAAGCGGGAATAACGAATAATATCCTCCCGTTGTTGATCAACGGAAGAAGCGACAGCATACTGGGAATAATAAAATGTACTTAATAAAATAGTAACTAAACTGAATTTGATTTTTTTCACTCAAGTTTTTCCGCGTTATGTAATAAAAATAAAGCTCTCATATGCTACATTTTACCATAAATATACTGGCATACTTAACAATATACTTATCTTTAATATTCTTTACTTTTCTTTAATCTTATAACATCTTCATAAAATTAAAAATAACAAAAATACCAATTTGGAGGTATGATTTTTCATAGCTAAATTTAACGCCAATACATTTTTAGTGGAGATCATCAAAAAATTTATTTTCGCTTTGTACCTGAAAAACAATCGGTTTTTTGCTACAATTCAGAAAATTTCAGTTTGGCTATTTAAAGGACGAATTATGTCAGTTGTGGGAAGAATTCATTCTTACGAATCTTGCGGTACCGTTGACGGACCGGGAATTCGTTTCATCTTGTTTTTACAGGGCTGTTTAATGCGTTGCAAGTATTGTCATAACCGCGATACTTGGGATTTGCACGGCGGTAAAGATATTACCGTTGAAGAATTGATGAAAGAAGTGGTTACTTATCGCCACTTTATGAATGCTACCGGTGGTGGCGTAACGGCGTCCGGCGGAGAGGCTGTGCTGCAAGCGGAATTTGTACGTGATTGGTTCAGAGCCTGTAAGGCTGAAGGTATTCATACTTGTTTGGATACTAATGGATTTGTGCGCCATTATGATCATATTATTGATGAATTGTTGGACGTTACCGATCTCGTCTTACTGGACTTGAAAGAACTGAACGATACAGTGCATCAGAATCTGATCGGTGTGCCGAACAAACGCACATTAGAATTTGCCAAATACTTACAAAAACGCAACCAACCGGTTTGGATCCGTTATGTTGTCGTGCCAGGCTGGACGGACAGCGATCATGATATTCATTTGCTCGGTCAGTTTATCCAAGGAATGACGAATATTGAAAAAGTTGAGTTATTACCTTATCACCGTTTGGGGGCGCATAAATGGGAAGCAATGGGTGAGAAATATGAATTGGAAGATGTTAAACCGCCGACAAAAGAAAGCTTGGAACATATCAAGCAAATTCTAGAAGGCTACGGACATATTGTAAAATATTAAAGCCATGGGCTTAACAGCCAAAATATATGACGTAAAGAACCTCAAATCCCGCTTTTACAGCATTTATATAGCTTCCAACTAAAGGGTGATCGCATATGCGATCACCCAAATTCACAGTAAACCGACTCACGACTTATTTCCTGTTTTTAAATCGATCTACCTGTCATGCGCTATCTCAAATCGTGGTTTAGTGGAACCAGAACAGATACGCAACAGTTGCAATAACAAATACGCAGACAATATTAAGAATAAAGCCGACTTTGACCATTTCGCTTTGTTTCACCTGACCGGTACCGAAGACGATAGCGTTCGGCGGTGTGGCAACAGGTAGCATAAAGGCACAGGATGCACCTAAACCGATAATCAATGCTAAAGCTAGCGGCGGCTTATCCAATGCTTGTGCGATAGAGATGAAAATCGGCACTAACAACGCGGCACTGGCGGTGTTGGAAGTAAATTCGGTTAAGAAGATAATGAAAGTCGCAACAATTAAGGCGATGAGATAAATATGTCCGCCTTCAATTAAGAACACGATGCCATCCGCCATGATTTTGCTTGCACCGGAGTCTTTTAATACGGCACTCAACGTCAAACCGCCACCGAACAGCATTAATACGCCCCATTCGGTATTATCTTGAATTTGCTGCCAATTAGCGACACCGGTAATACAGATAAGCACGGCGGCAAATAACGCAGCCACACTGTCAAAACTGCCGATGTTTTTGCTTAAACCGAACCAAGAAGCAAGAATCGGATTGATAGAACTGCTGAAAATCCAGCAAAGCGCAATGAAGATAAAGATAGCCAATGTAATAATGCGATCTCTGTTCATTTCAATTTTTTCGAAATTCAACTCAAATTTCACATTAAGATTTGGTTTGAGTACCACATAAAGACAAGCCACCATAAACGGCAGTAAAATAATCATAATCGGCAAGCCATACCATAACCAGTCGGAGAAGGTTAAGTTGAGTTGTGAGGCAACAATTGCATTTGGCGGGCTGCCTACCAATGTTCCCATCCCGCCGATACTGGCGCTATAAGCGATACCGAGTAGCACGAAAGTATAGGTATTATGCTCTTTTTCACGATCCAATTTACTTAACAAACCCATGGCTAACGGTAACATCATCGCTGCCGTAGCGGTGTTACTGATCCACATGGATAAGAATGCGGTTACACCGAATAAATAGAGCACGGCGACCATTAAATTACCGCGTGCCAACGCCATGATACGGTTTGCGATCATACTGTCCAATTTTTGGATATGTAATGCTGTGGCTAACGCAAAACCGCCGAAGAATAAGAAGATAGTCGGATCGGCGAAGGTGACCAACGCGTCTTTGGTGGACACCAAACCTAAAGCGATGGAGAGTAACGGAACTAACAACGCCGTTACCGTTACATGTAAGGTTTCGGTCAACCATAAAACGGCGACAAAGGCGAGCAATGCCAAACCCTTATTTGCTTTCGGATCGAAAGGTAATACATTAAGTAATACGAAGAAAAGCACGATATCTAAAGCAAGAATGACTGCTTTAGGGTTCATGCGTTTTTTGACTTCAGGGGTAAATTCCATAGTGACTTCCTTTTTTTGACAACCTAGAAAAGAATAGAATATTTTCAAGTTATCATTTTGTTAATAAAAAGCAATAAAAAATTTATGGTTTTGTGAGCAAGATCTTAAAATTTATGCTTTGAAGTGGAATTTAAAGAGAAAAGTGCGGTCGGATTTTGCATCGTTTTATAAAAAACGGGACATCAATGTGTCCCGTCTCGAAGTCAAGTCGTGTTATTCTTCGTTCGAATCTTCTAAATCTAAGGGGTCTTGCGAAAGGATAATACCGGTTAAGTCCGCATAAACGTAATCTTCCGGGAAGAACGTTACGCCGCCGAAATTAACCGCCACGTCGGTTTCCCCTTGGTTATTGCCGTCGGCGGCAACGGGAATCGGCGCCAGTGCTTGAATGCCGATATCAATATTTTCCAATTGACTTAATTGACGTACTGCGCCATAGACGATAATACCCGCCCAACCATTATCCGCCGCCAATTGTGCCAACTCCGCATCGATTAACGCACGACGTACGGCACCGCCGCCATCAACCAGTAATACCCGACCTTCGCCGTTTTCTTCCAACACTTCGGCAATCAGCCCGTTGCTTTCAAAGCATTTTACGGTGGTGACTTTGCCGTAAAACGAGCCGGCGCCGCCGAAACTGGAGAAAATCGGCTCGACGACATCGACTTGATCAAGATAAATATCACAGAGTTCAGAAGTATCAATACGCATAAAATTACCTTTTGGGTGAAATTAAACTTTGGTTAGTATATGCCCGATCTTAACCGATAAGCAAGCCAAAACTGAATAAGATATTGGTCAATAAGGCTAATAGTGACATTTTTGCCAACATTGGACGCAATAATAATGGGTCTTTACTGCGATAAACAAACAGGGCGTGCTGCACTAATAACGGGATCACAATGACAAAAGCAAAGGCAGCGATATGGCGGAAATGGATGAAGGCAAAAATAAGATAACACAGTGTGGCTGTAGCGAGCAAAATGCAATGATAAATACGCCCGTTTTCCGCTCCCAAGCGTACCGCTAAAGTGTTTTTACCCGCTTTTTTATCCTGTTCAATGTCGCGTAAGTTATTGATATTTAAAACGGCAGTGGATAATAATCCGCAACCTGCCGCCGGCAGGCAAATTGCCCAGTGCAGGGAATGCGCCTGTAAATAATAGGTGCCGCCTACTGCCAATAAACCGAAGAAAATAAACACCGAAACATCGCCCAAGCCCATATAACCGTAGGGTTTGGAGCCCACGGTGTAAGTGATGGCGGAAATAATCGCCAGTACGCCTAATACGGCGAAAGCGGCGAGATCATTCAGGGTTTGATAGGCCGATGCGATTAATAAGCCGCCGGACAATAAGCTTAATATCACGAGGATGACAAGTGCGTTTTTCAACTGTTGCGCACTGATTGCGCCTTGCTGAATACCGCGTAGTGGTCCGATACGTTCAGCAGTATCGGAGCCTTTTTGGTGATCACCATAATCATTGGCAAAGTTCGACAAAACCTGCAACAGTGTGGAGGTCAATAAACAGAGCAAGGTTACCGTCCAACTGAAATGACCGCTGCGATAAGCCAAGGCGGAACCGGTTAGAATCGTGGCGAGCGCAAGCGGTAAGGTTTTAGGTCTGGCTGTGGCAAACCACATTTTAAAAGTGTTATTTATCATTATTTCTACTTAAAAATCGACCGCACTTTAGGGTATGATAGCGCGATGCTAAAGAAAACCGTATTCTATCAAACTTTACACCGATTTTAATAAAAATATGCTAATGCCCTCCCTTAACTTACAACCGGTCGCCGTTATTCATACGCCGTACAAGGAAAAATTTTCCGTGCCGCGCCAACCCGATTTAGTGCAGGACGGCACCGGCATCGTAGAATTATTGCCGCCCTACAACCTGCCCGAAACCGTACGCGGTTTGGAGGCGTTCAGTCATATTTGGCTGATTTTTCAATTTGATCGGATTGAACAAGGCAAATGGCAACCGACCGTGCGTCCGCCGCGTTTGGGCGGTAACCAACGGGTGGGCGTGTTCGCCAGCCGTTCCACGCATCGTCCGAATCCGTTAGGCTTATCGAAAGTGGAATTACGCCGCATAGAATGTGTGAAAGACAAGGTATTGTTGCATTTGGGCGCAGTGGATTTAGTGGACGGCACGCCGATTTTTGACATTAAACCCTACGTCGCTTATGCCGACAGCCAACCCGATGCGCTTTCGGGTTTCGCACAGGATAAACCGCAAGCATTATTACAAGTGGAATTCAGCCCACAGGTGCAATTCGCGCTGGAAAAACTCGCCGAAAAACGACCGCACTTTTCGCGTTTTATCCGTGAAGTGTTGCAACAAGATCCCCGTCCCGCTTATCAACGGGGCAAACCTGACCCTAAAATCTACGGTATGTGGTTGGATGAATTCAATATTAAATGGCAAATCAAAGCAAACAGCTTGGATATCGCTTTGGTTACGGCGATTGAGAAAAGATAAATTTAAGGCTTTCTTTGAGAGAAAGCCTTACTCATTTAACCTAAGAAATAACGATAAGACAGACTGTCCGTCGCGTCTTGATAGACATAGCCCAGTTTTTGCAAATGTTGGTTGAAGGCGGCCAAATCCGCTTCTTCGATTTGAAAACCGGCGAGGACGTTACCGTAATCCGCACCGTGGGCGCGGTAGTGAAACAGGGAAATGTTCCAATGAGTGCCTAGCGTTTCCAAAAACTTCAGCAAGGCGCCTTTCTGTTCCGGAAACTCGAAACTGTACAGTCGCTCACTTTTTTCGCTGGAAGAGCGCCCGCCAATCATATAACGGATATGGGTTTTGGCAATATCGTCGTCAGACAAATCCATGACATTACAACCGTTTTGGCGCAGTTGTTCGATGATTTCCTGTTTTTCGCTTTCGCCGCTGATGCGCACCCCGACAAAAATGCAAGCTTGTTTTTCATCGGCATAACGGTAATTAAATTCGGTTACCGCACGGCTGCCTAAAATATGACAGAATTTCAGAAAACTGCCGCGTTGTTCCGGAATGGTAACCGCCAGTAACGCCTCGTGTTTTTCCCCGATTTCGCAGCGCTCGGATACATAGCGTAGAGTGTGGAAATTCAGGTTTGCGCCGGAAAGAATATTCACCAGCGTTTCGCCTTTGATATTATGTTCTTTCACATATTTTTTCAGCCCTGCCAAAGACAAGGCACCGGAAGGTTCGGATACGGCGCGTACGTTTTCAAACATATCCTTCATTGCCGCGCAGATTTCATCGCCGTCCACCACGACGACATCGTCCACATATTGGCGGCAGACACGGAACGTTTCGTCACCGATACGTTTTACCGCAACACCGTCGGCAAATAAACCGACCCGTTCCAAATCCACCGGATGCCCCGCTTTCAACGCCGCATACAAACAAGCGGAGTCTTTGCTTTCCACGCCGATAACTTTGATTTCGGGCATGAGCTGCTTGATTAACACGGCAATACCGGCGATTAACCCGCCGCCGCCTACTGGCACGAAAATACGGTCGATATGAGAATTCTGTTGCAGTAATTCCATTCCTAAGGAACCCTGTCCGGCAATAACGGCGGGATGATCAAAGGGCGGAATAAAAGTCATATTGTTATTACGTGATAATTCAATGGCTTGCGCTTTGGCTTCATCGAAGTTAGCGCCGTATAACAACACTTCGCCGCCGTAACTGCGCACAGCATCCACTTTAATGCTCGGTGTATTTTGCGGCATCACAATAAGTGCTTTCAACCCCAGATTTTTTGCCGATAAGGCTACACCTTGCGCGTGGTTACCGGCGGATGCGGCAATGACGCCGGCATCTTTCTGTTCCTGACTAAGCCCGGCAATCATCGCGTAAGCACCGCGCAATTTAAAACTGTGCACCGGCTGACGATCTTCACGTTTAACGAAAATCTGATTCTCCAAGCGTTCGGATAATTTCACCATCGGTTGTAACGGCGTTACTTGCGCCAATTCATAGACTTTTGAACTTAACACCGCTTTTAAATATTCCGCCCCCGTCGGGCAGTTTGCTAAATTATGCACCATTTTTCGACCGCACTTTTATTGCTGATAAACTGAAATAAACATTTTTTACTAACCTAACGCTACATCAAGAATCATCATAATCACAAAGCCGAGCATTAGGCTTAAGGTGGCAATATCAGTATTGCCGTTACTTTGCGATTCGGGAATCAGTTCCTCCACCACCACGAAAATCATTGCACCGGCGGCAAATGCCAAGGCATAAGGCAATATTGCCGTCATAGAAATCACAAATAATGCACCGATAACCGCGGCAATCGGCTCAACGACCGCCGAAAGCGAACCGTATTTAAACGCTTTCCAACGGCTGTGACCTTCGCCACGAATAGGCAAAGCAAGGGAAGAACCTTCGGGAACGTTTTGTAAACCGATACCGATCGCTAAACCGATGGCGCCCATAATCGAAGCATCCACCCCCACCATATTGGAGGCAACCGCACCGAACGCCACCCCAATCGCCAATCCTTCGGGGATATTATGAATGGTAATGGCTAAAAAAAGCAGCACGGATTTCGGCAGTTTTTTCTTCAACGCAATACCTTCCGCTTCTTCTACGGATTTATCCAAATGCAGGTGGGGAACAATGCAGTCGATAGCGCGAATAAAGAAACCGCCGGCTAAAAAGCCGATTGCTGCGGGAAGCCAACCCCATTCACCGTAAGTCGGCTCCGCATATTCCAATGCGGGCGCCAATAGCGACCAAAACGAGGCGGCAACCATCACACCCGCGGCAAATCCCATCATTGAATCCAAAATTTTACGGTTCACGATTTTAAAGAAAAACACAAAAGCGGAACCGAAAATGGTACAAAACCACGTAAATAATCCTGCAAGCAGCGCCTGTAATGCGGGATGTAAAGATAAAAAACCGTCCAACATATCGTTATATACCAATCAATAATTAAAAATCAGAATTCACTATAACCTATCTGACGTTGATATTCTTTCGGTAAATATTGATTTACTTCTTCCCAACCCAAAGTTAGCTCTATCTCTCCCATGACAAAGGGACCTAATGCATAAGGAGCATAAACAAAAGTAAGACCGGCATCTGAGAAGTAGAACTCATCGGAAAAAACAAGCTCTGCCTTAGTTGCAAATGGTTCGCTATTATCCCCTAGCAATTGTTGCCAATATTCAAAATAACGATTCCATAAATTTTCTTTTAAGGTTTCTTGTTCTTTTTCCGAAAGTAAATCGGAGAGTTTGATAATCGCACGTTTATCCGTATCAATATTCAGATATTTTGTGCTATACATTCCATGAGCACCACCCATATAACTGTGATAAAACTGAGAAAAAACCACAATGTTGTGGCGCTGTGACGAGTAATTGCTATACATTGTTTCCGTATATCCGCCGGTTGGATTTTCTTTTGCCTCCGAAATCATGGCATCAAATTCCTTTTGAAGGATATTCAACGCTGTTTCACGCTCTTTGCCCTTCTCTACTTTAAGATGTGAAATTTTATTACCTTTGTCATCAAATTCTCCGCTTCGACTTTGAATAAAGTCGTTATAAATTAAGGAATTCAGCCATTCAACGTTCGTTTTTGGCAGGGAAACGCCTAAATGAACAGGCGTTTCTGCAATGAAATATTCATTATTTTCATTCGGATCTTTTTTATGTTTTACTACGTCTTCTTTATTAAAGATCGTCTCAATTTCAACTTTTAACGCAGGAAATTCTGATTTCGCTTTTTCAAGCTCCCCTTTAATTTTTTCCAAATCACTTTTTAATTGAGCAATTTCCTGAGTTGACTGTTGAACTTGCGCTGTTAATGCCTTTTTTTCTTTATCATCACAAGCAGATAAAAAAATTACTGAAGAAATAACAATGGCAATGAAGGACTTTTTCATAGTGACTCCTTGGTTACTATACAAGCGGTGATATTCCCTTAAAATTTGCAAAATGACATGAAATACTCACCGCAGGTATTCAACTAAATTTTAGTTTTATCGCGAACCGCACCTTTATCCGCCGATGTCGCAAAATGTCCGTACACTTTTAATGCAAAAGAGACTTCACGCTGACGGTTTGCCGGCTTCCAGCCTTTTACATCTTGTTCCGCACGGCGTTGGACAAGCTCAGCTTCAGGCACAACCAGTTCGATTTTACGGTTTGGAATATCAATATCAATGGTATCGCCGTCTTTCACCAAACCGATCAAACCGCCTGCTGCCGCTTCCGGTGAACAGTGTCCAATAGATAAGCCTGATGTACCGCCGGAGAAACGACCGTCCGTTAATAACGCACAAGCCTTGCCTAAACCCATGGATTTTAAGTAGCTGGTTGGATAAAGCATTTCTTGCATACCCGGACCGCCTTTCGGACCTTCATAGCGGATAACCACAACGTGTCCTGCTCGCACTTTTCCGCCTAAAATCCCTGCTACAGCGTCTTCTTGGCTTTCAAACACAATGGCTTCGCCTTTGAATTTTAAGATCGACTCGTCCACTCCTGCGGTTTTCACGATACAACCGTCTAAGGCAATATTTCCCGACAACATCGCTAAGCCACCGTCTTGGCTGTACGCAAATTCTTTGCTACGAATACAACCGTTTTGGCGGTCATCATCAACGCTATCCCAACGAGTGTCTTGCGAGAAGGCTTTAGTGGTGCGAATACCTGCCGGCCCTGCACGGAAGAATTTATGTACTGCTTCATCTTTGGTCAGCATAATGTCGTACTTCGCAATTTGTTCCGCAAGGCTTAAGCCTAATACGGTGCGAGTTTGATTATTCAATAACCCTGCACGATCTAGCTCGCCTAAAATCGCCATAATCCCACCTGCACGGTGTACGTCTTCCATATGGTATTTTTGTGTATTTGGTGCAACTTTACTTAAACAAGGCACTTGGCGAGAAAGGCGATCAATATCCGCCATCGTGAAATCCACTTCCGCTTCTTGTGCTGCGGCAAGTAAGTGTAAAACCGTATTGGTTGAACCGCCCATGGCAATATCTAAGCTCATTGCATTATCAAATGCCGCTTTGGTTGCAATAGAACGAGGCAATACAGAGAAATCATCTTGCTCGTAATATTTTTTGCACAGCTCAACAATTTGCGTACCAGCGTCTAAGAATAACTGTTTGCGGTCAGCGTGCGTCGCAAGACAAGAGCCGTTGCCCGGTAAACTTAAACCCAGAGCTTCGGTTAAACAGTTCATGGAATTTGCCGTAAACATACCTGAACAAGATCCACAAGTCGGGCAAGCAGAACGTTCGATTTGATCGCTGACTTCATCGGATACACTCGGATTTGCCCCTTGGATCATCGCATCAACTAAGTCTAATTTGATAATTTGATCGGATAGCTTGGTTTTACCGGCTTCCATCGGACCGCCGGACACAAAAATCGTCGGAATATTTAAACGCAATGCCGCCATTAACATTCCCGGGGTGATTTTGTCGCAGTTTGAAATACACACCATCGCATCGGCACAATGTGCATTGACCATATACTCCACGCTGTCAGCAATTAAATCACGGCTTGGTAGAGAATAGAGCATACCGCCGTGTCCCATCGCAATCCCATCATCAACCGCAATAGTATTAAACTCTTTTGCCACACCGCCTGCTTTCTCTATTTGCTCGGCGACAAGTTGCCCCATATCTTTTAAGTGCACGTGTCCCGGCACAAATTGGGTGAAGGAGTTCACCACCGCAATAATCGGCTTACCAAAATCGTTTTCTTTCATTCCCGTCGCACGCCATAAGGCACGCGCGCCCGCCATATTGCGACCTTGTGTACTAGTCGCCGAACGTAATTTAGGCATAAATAATCTCTCCAAGTTTTTTTATGTTGTGTTTAATTGTCTAAAATAAAAGTTGCCGCCATTTGTGAATGTAACTGTGCGGTATCAAAAAAAGGTAAGGAACTGTCCGCTTGCCGTACCAATAAACCGATTTCAGTACAACCTAAGATTACGCCTTCCGCCCCTTGCTGTGCTAATTCATTAATTGTATTGAGATAAAATGCTTTTGAATCGGGTAAAAATTTTCCGACACAAAGCTCTTCAAAAATAATGCGATGAATTTCTTGCTGTGTGTCCTCATTCGGTACAAGAGCGGTAATTCCCCTTTCTGCCAAT
>JBHBXR010000090.1:0-5308 GCA_041795785.1 Mesocricetibacter sp. | reverse complement strand
TTTTAATCCGTTGGTCGAAGGTTCGAATCCTTCACGACCCACCACTTAAATTGCAATTTTCCCTTTAGTTAAAAATTATGCGGGTCGTTAGCTCAGTCGGTAGAGCAGCGGACTTTTAATCCGTTGGTCGAAGGTTCGAATCCTTCACGACCCACCACTTGATTATTCCATTATGAGTATTATTTTCATCGCTTCAATCGGAATATCCTTTCTTCTATTCGCATACTTATTGTGGCTTTATTTTGCTTCTAAACAGTGGCTTAAGCTTTTCATCGCGACTTTAATCGCCGTTGCTTATGTAACCGCATTATTGTTGTTTGTCGCCCCTTTGTTCAGACTGATCCTTTCCGTTCTTTGCATTATTACCGTCTGTAATTATGTTTATCGTGAAAACAGAGAACTAAGCGAACAAACCGAAAAACATTAATTAGCCGACATAAAATTTTATTTTTGCGATCTCCGTTCCAAAATTTCACAGTTTCTCTTTTCCTCATTGCCGTTCCCTTTTAAAGTGCGGTCAAAAAAACGAGCGTTTTATTGATTTAAACGATACTTTGTAAAGGAAGACGGATGTACAAAGGTTTTACGTTACTTGAAGTGTTGACGGCACTTTTTATTATCAGTGCGTTGAGCATGTTGGCACTACCCGCATGGCAACAAACGAATACCCAAATGATTTTGCAGAAAGAGCAGCACAAGCTTTATTTGTTTTTACGTCAAATTCAGGCAAGAGTGGAAAACTCATCGGAGATTTGGCTGTTGATTGCCAGTCGGCAAGCGGATAAAGAAAGATGGTGCTTAACCGCACAGATTAAAACGGATAATTTGTGTAACTGCCTATCCCCTCAAACTTGTACGGCGGATGCTTCGGCACATTTTTATTATCCTTATTTTCCGGAGCAAACCATGCTCATCAGTAAACGTTATTATCCGACGGAGATGACGCGTTTAAGCGGTGTTCGCGACACGGCTTCTTCAACTTGTTTCGTGTTGCAGGCAGATAACAGTCGCTCGCTTTTTTCATTTTTTAATGTCGGCAGTTTGAAGTTAAAAGACTATCAATCGGCAAGCGCGTGCGTAAATGATGAGGGATAAATGCTCTATCGCGGACAAACATTGTTGGAATTGATGCTTTCCCTAACGCTATCGTCTTTTTTATTGTTGACGATGATCGGTTTTTACAATTACAGCCAGCAACAAAACAGAGAAATATTGCAGCGTTTGCAGTTGCAGGCGGAATTGCAACGTGCGGTTCAGTTAATCGGGAAAGATTTACGCCGTGCGGGTTTCCGTGCAGCTTCGGATAAGGTGGTGAGCGGTAATTTTCATTTATTTGCACAGGACGGCAACATCAGCAGCTTGACGATCAATCAAGGAAACAGCTGCGTGTTGTTTTTTTACGATTTAGATATGAACGGTTGCATCGGCACGAAGTTTAAAAGCGGCATTTGTGCCGAGAACAATAAAAATGCCACGCAGGAAATTGAACGCGAACTTTTCGGTTATCGTTTGAATAACAACATGTTGGAAACCCGTTTGACGTATAAAAATGCAGTAAATCAGAATTGCGAGCAAGAACAATGTCGACGTTATATACAGCAATCCGCTTGTAATGGCGGCGGTTGGACGGATTTATTGGATGAAAAGGAATATGAAATCACTCAACTTCAATTCAACTGGCTAGCGGAGCAGAAAGGCATTGAAGTGTTGCTGAGCGGCAACTTAAGCGATAACAAAGATATTCGCTATGAAACCTCGATTGTCGTTCCGTTGTTAAATATTGAGGACGGCAGATGAATATCTATCACCGCTTAAACCCGCGCGGCATAACGACGTTAACGCTATTGATTTTACTCGCTTCGTTATTGACCGTACTCATGATGTTTAACGACGACATATTGCGTTCTCACTCCGCTTTAGTATCACAGCGAGCGGTTTATGTAGCACAAAACTTTCAATTACAACAACTCAGTCAAACACAGAAAAACAGTATTTGTGACGGGCTTAGTCTGCAATCCGATGAGCAGGTGCGTTTAATTCAGTTTGACAATAACCGGCAGGCGGACGGATTGCGGCATTTTATCGGTTGTCAACGGCAAGCGTTGTTTAAACATTCACCCAAAATAGGATTGAACGAAGGGTTGTTTGAGCATTTTATTGCTGTCGAATATTTGCCGTTGTTTCAATCCCGTTTATCGCTTCCGCCGTCAGTCTTACCTAAAGATCGGGGCGATTATTTTTATTGGTTTGACGCAAGTCAGCGGGAATGGGAGCTTACGGGCAATATTTATGCCGTCGTCGTAGCGGAAGGGGATTTAACCATCAGCGGCAAAGGACGTATCAGCGGTGCGGTGATCACCAAAGGGCGTTTGCAGAAAGCGGATGATGTGCAAATCGCTTATCGGCGTACAACTGTTGCCAATGTTGTGCGCAATTACAGTCGCTGGCAGCGAGCGGAGAACAGTTGGAATGATTTTAAAGCCGATTAAATTATATAAAGGAATGAGTTTGCTGAGTTTTTTGCTGACATTGACTTTATTCAGCGGGTTGTTTCTGACGATTAACGAATGGCTTGGCTATCAACGCAAAAGTGCGGTGGAAATTTATCAACGTTTTCAAGCGGTGCAGATTGCGGAGAATCAAAAGCAACGGCAGTTTTTAGGGCTTGATTGTCAGCGTTCGGTTTCACAAAATGATGTGCAATTTTCCGTTCAATGTTCGGCGGATAAGGTGAAAGTCAGCTATCCGCGCGGTGAAATAAATTTGTAAAAAGCTTGCGGTGACGGTGAAAGTTATTGAAAATAAGCTGAAATTCACTTCGCATAAGGATATTCCGTGTTTATTGTTTACCATTCCAACAACCTTGACGTACATAAAGACATTCTCTTACAACGAATGGGTGCGGAACCTTTATCGGATCCTTTGCAAGCCGAAACCGTCTTGGTGCAAAGTCCGGGTATGGCGCAATGGTTACAGTTACGCATTGCCGAAGCGGACGGCGTGGCGGCTAATTTGAAGTTTCCGATGCCCGCCAGTTTTATTTGGCAACAATATATGGATAACCTGCCGAATGTGGCGCAACAGAGCCGATTTCAAAAAGAGGCGATGACTTGGCGCTTGATGGCATTAATAAAACGCTCTGATTTTCAACCGCACTTTGCTCATTTGGGTTATTCCGACCAATCGGAACAGCATAAGTTGTATCAGTTGGCGCGTAAAATCGCAGATTTATTTGATCAATATTTGGTTTATCGTCCCGATTGGATTACCGCGTGGGAAAATCAGGACGACGCTTATGTGGAACAGCAGATTACGGCGCAATTTAAACAAGCCGACATCGGTTTGACAAAGCAAATCAAACAAGACGTGCAATGGCAGGCTGCGCTGTGGCGTGCGTTAGTGGCGGAAATTCAGGCGGACGGCGGTGAAAACGTACAACACCGCGCCCGTTTGCATCAGCAATATCTTAAAAAATTGCAACGGGAAAAACCGCAAAACCTGCCCGCTCGTCTATTCATTTTCGGTATTTCCGCCTTGCCGAAAGTTTATTTGGAAACCTTTGCCGCGATCAGTCAATACTGTGACGTGCATTTATTTTTTAATAATCCGAGCCGGTATTATTGGGGTGATATTGTCAGTCCGAATTATTTGCAAAAGTTGAAAATAATGCACCGCACTTTGTATCAAAGCAAGCAAACCGCCGCCTTATTTTCAGCGCAACAATGGCAAAATTTAGAACAAAAACAATTTGAACTGACGGCTGACGATGAGTTGTTACAAGTGGGCAACCCGTTATTGGCGGCTTGGGGCAAGCTGGGGCGGGATTTTTTTTACTTATTAAACCAAATTGACACCCAAGACATTCAAGCCAATGTGAAACAGGCGGAACATTCCCTGTTAGCACAAATACAAAATCGTATTTTACATTTGGTGCCGAACGGCGGGGAACCGTTGACGCTACGGGAAGATGATCGTTCCGTCAGTATTCATTCCTGCCACAGTGCAATGCGCGAAGTAGAAGTGTTGCATGATTATTTATTACAATTATTTCAACAGGATAAAACACTTACGCCGAAAGATATTGTGGTCATGGTGGCGGATATTGATAAATATGCGCCTTATATTCAGGCGGTGTTCCGTCAATATCAGGATCAGCGTCGTATTCCGTTTTCCATCGCTGACAGTAAATTATCGGAAAGCGACGTTTTGATAGCGGCGTTTTTGTCGTTATTAAAACTGAAAGACAGCCAATTCAGCGCCGAAGATGTGCTTGCCTTGTTAGATATTCCGGCAATTCGGGCGAGATTCTCTATTGATTTGCAGGATCTGGAACATATTCGCCATTGGGTCGCCGAGTCGGGCATTCGTTACGGCTTGGATAAATATTCGGTGGCGCAACCGACAAATTATAATGCGTGGCAAGCCGGGTTAGAGCGAATGTTGCTCGGTTATGCCATGCGTGAAGAAAACGGCATTTGGCAGGACAGCCTCGGATTTGACGGTAGCTACGGATTAAAAGGGCGGTTAAGCGGATTATTGGCGCAATTTATCGATCGTTTATATCAATGGCAACAAGTTTTACAACAAGCGCACACCGTCGGGCAATGGCAACAACATCTAACACAATTAACGGACGATTTTTTTATTCATGACGGGCAAACCACCGAAGCGTTACTTTATATCAGAAACAGCATAGGGCAACTGGAAGACATACCGTTTACGCAGACCGTCAACAGTGACGTGATGGCGGAAGTGCTGACGGAAAAGCTTAATGCCAACGACAGTAGTATGCGTTTTTTAGTCGGCAAGGTCAGCTTTTGTACGTTGCTACCGATGCGCTCCATTCCGTTTCGTGTGGTTTGCCTGTTGGGTATGAATGACGGTGATTATCCGCGTCAGCAAACGGTCAACAGTTTTGATTTAATGCAATATCAACGGCAAAAAGGCGACCGTTCGCGGCGTGACGATGATCGTTATTTATTCTTGGAAGCCCTGCTTGCGGCGCAGGAGCATTTGTATATCAGCTATGTGGGACGCTCGATTATTGATAATCAGGCGAAGGAGCCTTCCGTATTAGTCAGTCAGTTATTGGATTACTTGACGGATAACCTTGATGAGCAAAGTCGCCGCATTCCCTTAGTGCAACAACACAGCATGACGATTTTCAGTCCGCAAAACTTCAGTAAAACTCACCGCACTTTTGCCAAAGAATGGCTGCCGTTGGCGCAAAATGCCAAACGGGCAGTGGAGGATTTTATTCAACCGAGTCTGTCAACGGAGTCGGAAAGCCGTATCGAATTGGCGCAAC
>JBHBXR010000089.1:0-9853 GCA_041795785.1 Mesocricetibacter sp. | reverse complement strand
CACTGATTTTTTATTACGTTTGGAAATGGTTAAACAAATAACAATTACAACAAGATGGCTAAACTTTATTTTTATTACTCCACGATGAATGCGGGAAAATCCACTACTTTGCTACAATCCGCTTATAACTATCAGGAACGCAATATGAACACTTTGATTTATACGGCGGCAATTGATGATCGTTTCGGTGTCGGCAAAGTGACTTCACGCATCGGTATCAGTCAGGATGCACAATTATTCAACAAAGACACCGATCTTTGGACGGAAATCAGCCAATATTGCGAACGGCAAAAATTGCACTGTATTTTAGTGGATGAAGCGCAATTCCTTACCAAACAACAGGTTTACCAACTCAGCGACGTGGTGGATAAACTGAATATTCCCGTGTTGTGCTACGGTTTGCGGACGGACTTTCAAGCCAATTTGTTTGAAGGCAGTCAATATTTACTGGCGTGGGCGGATCAACTGGAAGAACTAAAGACCATTTGCTACTGCGGGCGTAAAGCCAACTTTGTGTTGCGTCTAAATGCTGCGGGAGAGGTGGTGAAAGACGGCGAACAAATCCAAATCGGCGGTAACGACAGCTACCTTTCCGTCTGCCGTCGGCATTATAAAGAAAAGATTGAAGGCTAGCGCTTAAAAGTGCGGTCAAAATTTGAATGATTTTTTATACGTTTAGTGATAATTTATCAGCCGATTTCTCAGCTTAAAAAAGAATAACAGAATATGGAAAACACACAGAAAACTATTGTCGTTAAATTCGGTACCAGCACGCTTACTCAAGGCTCGCCGAAACTTAACCGTCCGCACATGATGGAAATCGTGCGCCAGTTTGCACGTCTGCACAAAGCGGGCTTTCGCTTGGTTATCGTCACCTCGGGCGCGATTGCGGCGGGACGGGATTATTTGAACCATCCGCAGCTGCCGCCGACCATTGCGTCCAAACAATTACTCGCTGCCGTGGGGCAAAGCCAGTTAATTCAGACTTGGGAACAATTATTCGCCATTTATGATATTCATATCGGTCAGATTCTATTAACCCGTGCCGATATTGAAGATCGCGAGCGATTCCTGAATGCGCGCGACACCTTGCACGCCCTCTTGGATAACCGCATTATTCCGGTCATTAATGAAAATGATGCGGTTGCCACCGCTGAAATTAAAGTGGGAGATAACGACAATCTGTCAGCTTTGGTCGCTATTTTAGTGCAAGCGGAACAGCTTTATCTGCTGACCGATCAACAAGGTTTATTCGACAGTGATCCGCGCGCCAATCCCGATGCCAAACTGATTCCCGTCGTGGAACAAATCACCGATCACATCCGCTCTATCGCCGGCGGCAGCGGAACCAATTTAGGTACGGGCGGAATGTCCACTAAAATTACGGCGGCAGATGTCGCCACCCGTTCCGGCATTGAAACCATCATCGCACCGGGCAACCGTGAAAACGTGATTGTCGATTTGGCATACGGCAATGCTATCGGCACCAAATTCACCGTACCGAAAGATCAGCTGGAAAGCCGTAAACAATGGTTGTTTGCCGCCCCTTCCGCGGGAATCGTCACCATTGACGAAGGCGCTGAAAATGCGATGTTGGCGCAGAATAAATCCTTATTACCTGCCGGCATTCTCAACGTGGAAGGACGTTTCTCACGGGGTGAAGTGGTAAAAATCCGTACCCGTAACGGTAACGATATCGCACTCGGTATGCCGCGTTACAACAGTGATGCGTTGCTGCTAATCAAAGGTAAAAAATCACAAGAAATTGAACAGATTTTAGGTTATGAATACAGTTCGGTTGCGGTTCACCGCGATGACATGATTGTACTGAAAAAATAATCCGCAATAAGATAAAACGGTCATAAGCAAAATATCTTATGACCGCTGAATATGTTCCTTATATTTGATTTATCAACTAATTCGCTTTAACCGCTTCGGCAATTTGTTCCGCACATTGTTGCGCAAGTTGAGCGTCTTCACATTCCACCATAACACGGATAAGTGGTTCCGTACCGGATTTGCGTAATAAAATTCTGCCCGTTCCCGCTAAGCGTTGCTCCACTTCTGCGGAGATAGATTTCACCGATTCGCTTTCCAACGGATTGCTGCCGCCAGCAAAACGAACATTGATTAGCACTTGCGGAAACAATTGAACGTCCTTAACCAATTCGTTAAGAGAAAGTTTATGTTGCACCATTGCCGTTAACACCGCAAGGGAGGCGATAATGCCGTCGCCGGTGGTGTTTTTATCGGCGATAATAATATGTCCCGAATTTTCTCCGCCTAATAACCAATTGTTTTCCTGCATTTTTTCCAGTACATAACGATCGCCCACTTTCGCGCGCACAAAAGGGATATTCAGCTCTTTCAAAGCCAGTTCAAGACGCATATTACTCATTAACGTACCGACCACGCCACCGCTCAGTTTGCCCGAATACAACATTTCCCGAGCGATAATAAACAGAATTTGGTCGCCGTCCACTTTATTACCGAGGTGATCCACCATCATAATACGGTCGCCGTCACCGTCATAAGCCAAACCGATATCCGCTTGCGTTTCTAATACTTTTGCCTGTAACGCTTTAATATCCGTCGCGCCGCATTGTTCATTTATATTCAGCCCGTTCGGTTGCGTACCGATTTCGATGACTTCCGCGCCCAATTCGCGCATCACGTTCGGCGCGATATGATAGGTCGCGCCATGGGCACAATCCACTACAATTCTATAACCGTCCAAACTTAAATGGGTCGGGAAAGTGCCTTTACAAAATTCTATGTAACGACCGGCGGCATCCACAATTCGGCTGGCACGCCCCAGATCAGCAGATTCCACACAATCCATTTCCTGCTCTAACATGGCTTCAATAGCTTCTTCCACTTCATCAGGCAATTTAGTACCTTGAGCGGAGAAAAACTTAATTCCGTTATCATAGTAAGGATTATGGGATGCGGAAATCACCACCCCCGCCTCGGCACGGAAAGTACGGGTTAAATAGGCCACAGCCGGTGTCGGCATCGGGCCGATAAATGCCGCCGATAGCCCCGCTGCCGCCAATCCCGCTTCCAAAGCGGATTCCAACATATAACCGGAAATTCTGGTATCTTTACCGATTAACACTTGACGTGAACCTTGGGTCGCCAACACTTTACCTGCCGCCCAGCCTAATTTTAAAGCGAAATCCGGTGTAATCGGAAAGGTACCCACTTTACCGCGTACGCCGTCAGTACCGAAATATTTACGTTCTGCCATTTTTTTATCCTTATTTAGTTTTAATTTTAATCTACGCTTGTTGCGTTGCCTGCCAAACTTTTAGCGCATCTGCGGTGGCATCCACATCATGCACCCGTAAAATCGTCGCGCCGTTCATTGCCGCAATCAACGCCCCTGCCGCACTGCCCACAACCCGTTGTTCGACGCTTTTATCCAATACCGCGCCAATCATTGATTTACGCGAAAGTCCCGCTAAAACAGGATACCCTTGCGCTGTAAAACGGGATAACTGCTGTAACAATTTATAATTATGCTGTACGCTTTTGCCGAAACCGAAGCCCACATCCCAAATAATATTTTCCGCTTTTATTCCCGCTTGTATGCAAAGTGCGGTTCGTTTTTGCAGAAATTGTAAAACCTCTTCCACGACATTTTGATACTGCGGATTGTTTTGCATCGTACGCGGTTGCCCTTGCATGTGCATAAGACAAACGGGCAACCCTAATTTCACCGCCGTTTCAAGCGCCTGCGGTTCTTGTAACGCACGGATATCATTAATCAAATCCATTCCGACTGTGGCACTTTCCGCCATCACTTGCGGCTTAGAGGTATCCACCGAAATCCAACAATCAAACCGTCTACGCACTGCGTCCACCAAGGGAACCACGCGTTCCAGTTCTTGTTCGACACTGACTTCTTCGGCATTAGGTCGGGTGGATTCACCGCCGATATCGATAATATCGGCACCGGCATTCAGCATTTTTTCCACTTGAATAAGAGCTTTATCCAGTTGATAAAACTGACCGCTGTCGGAAAAAGAGTCGGGGGTAAAATTCAAAATCCCCATAATACGGGGAACCGATAAATCTAAGACTTTATTATTGGCGTAAAGTTTCATAAGTGACTGTTTATAAGCAAAAGTGCGGTCGAAAAACAGCGTGTTTTTTCAACGTGCTGATTTCGGTAAATCATAATTGGCGCAATTATAGCGGAATCTGACAAAGAATAAAAAAGCCTTTTTAATCAAATTAAAAAGGCTCTTCATCATTTTATGATTTCATACTTTATTCGTCAGATTTATTTTCATCCGATTTTTCCACCGCACTTTCCGTTGGCTGTGAAGCGGCGGCTTTCTCGCTCTCGGATTCGGCTTGATGATTCGGCGTCGTATCGTTGCCTTCTTCCCATCCTGACGGCGGCGTAACAGGCTGGCGTTTCATCAACTGCTCGATCTGCACTTCTTCAATGGTTTCATATTTAACCAAAGCGTCTTTCATTGCGTGCAGAATATCCATATTATCAATCAGTAACTGTCTGGCGCGGTCGTAGTTTCTGGTGACGATTTTACGCACTTCTTCATCAATCAAATGTGCCGTTTCGTCAGACATATGTTTGGCTTTCGCCATTGAACGACCCAAGAACACCTCGCCGTCATCTTCCGTATAAAGAATCGGACCGAGCTTGTCGGAGAAGCCCCATTGGGTCACCATATTACGCGCAATATTGGTCGCGACTTTAATATCGTTGGAAGCGCCGGTCGAAATATTTTCTTCACCGTAAATCAAATCTTCCGCCAAACGTCCCGCATACAACGTAGAAAGCTTGCTTTCCAATTGTTTTTGGCTAATGCTGACTTGATCGCCTTCCGGCAAGAAGAATGTCACCCCTAAAGCCCGTCCGCGCGGAATAATGGTGACTTTATGCACCGGATCATGTTCCGGCACTAAATAACCGACGATAGCGTGTCCCGCCTCGTGATAAGCGGTGGATTCTTTTTGCTTATCGGTCATCAACATAGTACGGCGTTCCGGTCCCATATTGATTTTGTCTTTGGCTTTTTCAAACTCCAACATGGTGACGACACGTTTATTGGTGCGCGCGGCGAATAAGGCGGCTTCATTGACCAAGTTCGCTAAGTCCGCGCCGGAATAGCCCGGTGTACCCCGCGCTAACGTCATGGCATTCACATCCGGTGCAATCGGCACTTTACGCATATGCACTTTGAGGATTTGCTCGCGACCGCGTACATCCGGCAAACCGACCACGACCTGACGGTCGAAGCGTCCCGGACGGGTCAATGCGGGATCCAGAACATCAGGACGGTTGGTTGCGGCAATCACAATTACCCCTTCGTTTCCTTCAAAGCCGTCCATTTCCACCAACATTTGGTTCAACGTTTGTTCACGTTCATCATGACCGCCTCCAAGCCCTGCACCGCGTTGACGACCGACCGCATCGATCTCGTCAATAAAAATCAAACAAGGCGCATTTTTCTTCGCCTGCTCAAACATATCGCGCACACGGGAAGCACCCACACCGACGAACATTTCTACAAAATCGGAACCCGAAATGGTAAAAAACGGCACTTTCGCTTCACCGGCAATGGCTTTGGCAATTAAGGTTTTACCCGTTCCCGGCGGTCCGACCATTAAAATACCTTTCGGAATACGACCGCCGAGCTTTTGGAATTTGCTCGGATCGCGTAAGAAATCAACGATTTCACCCACTTCTTCTTTCGCTTCATCGCAACCGGCAACATCGGCAAACGTGGTTTTGATTTGTTCTTTAGTCAACATTTTGGCGCGGCTTTTACCAAAACTCATTGCCTTACCGCCACCGCCTTGCATCTGACGCATAAAGAAAATCCACACGCCGATCAATAAAATCATCGGGAACCAAGAGATCAGAATTTGCGTCAATAAACCGCGTTTCTCCGGCATCGCGCCTTCGATCTTCACTTTTTTCTTTAACAGATCATCTAACAACTGTCTGTCTTCTAAAGGCGCAGGCAACACCGTACTGTATTTGGAACCGTCTCTTTTTGTGACTAAAATTTCACCTGCTTCGGTAAATTTGGTTTGGGCGACTTGATTATTTTCGACATCGTTGATAAATGTCGTATAGTCGGTTGAATTCCCCATCGAACTTGCATTAAACCCTTGGTATGCCGTCATCATTACGACGGCTACTACCACCCAAAGAATTAAATTTTTTACCATATCGTTCAAGGTTTGACCTCGTTTTTTAAGTTAATAAATTGTTGCTAGCTTACTATAATTTTGAGTCGAAACAAAACTATCAATAAAATTATTGTTGTTTATAACCCGTGGCGACAATATAGACCTCACGGGAACGATCGCGCGAAGCTTCCGGTTTACGCACTTTTACCGTGGTAAATAAGGCACGGATTTCTTTTAAGTATTCGTCAAAACCTTCGCCCTGAAATACTTTCACCACAAAACTGCCTTTCGGCGCCAGCACTTGTTTACACATATCCAATGCCAGTTCGACCAAATACATGGCGCGCGGAATATCCACCGACGGCATACCGCTGAAATTCGGCGCCATATCGGACATGACGACATCCACTTTTCCTTCGCCGACCCGCTCAAGCAATGCAGCAAGTACATTTTCGTCACGGAAATCCCCTTGTAGAAAGTCAACGCCCACAATGGGATCCATTTCCAAAATATCGCAAGCGATCACCCGCCCGTTATTACCGATTTGGCTGACCGCATATTGCGACCATCCGCCCGGTGCGGCACCGAGATCCACGATGGTCATTCCCGTTTTGAACAGACGATCGGTCTGTTGAATTTCGTCCAGTTTAAAATACGCACGCGAACGCAATTTCTGTTTATGCGCCTTTTGGACAAAAGGATCTTTAAAATGTTCATTTAACCAACGGCTTGAACTCGCCGAACGTTTCTTCTTTCCCATATTCTTTTAAATTTTGTGGTAGTTTTGCCAATATAAGGGTAAAATCTGCCAGTTCAAGTCGGAGCTGTTATTTTTATCAAAAAAACTGACCGCACTTTTCTCATTATTTTAGGATGAATTATGTCGATTACATTATCTACCAAACAAAAACAATTTCTGAAAGGACTGGCGCATCATTTAAACCCGGTGGTGATGCTCGGCGGCAACGGGCTGACTGAGGGTGTATTAGCGGAAATCGATAACGCGTTAAACCATCACGAACTGATCAAAGTTAAAATCGCCGGTGCGGAACGTGAAACCAAACAATTGATTATTGATGCCATCGTGCGAGAAACCAAGGCTTGTGCCGTGCAGTCCATCGGACATATTTTGGTACTGTACCGCCCGAGTGAAGAAGCGAAAATCGCACTCCCTCGTAAATAATCCGTTCGTAAACGCCCCGTAAGATTTTAAAGGACGCCAATCGCGTCCTTTAACCTTTATTTATATTCCACTTCGATAATTTCAAATTCAACGGTACCGCCCGGCGTGGCGATTTTCACCACATCGTCCGTTTCTTTACCGACCAAACCGCGCGCAATCGGTGAGTTTACCGAAATCAATCCTTCTTTAATATTGGCTTCATCATCGCCGACAATGCGATAAGTGACTTCTTCTTCCGTATCCACATTTAACAACACCACGGTTGCACCGAAAATCACTTTGCCGTTATTCGTCATTTTGGTCACATCAATAATCTGACAATTCGCCAGTTTACCTTCAATTTCCTGAATGCGTCCCTCGCAAAAACCTTGCTGTTCACGAGCGGCATGATATTCCGCATTTTCTTTTAAATCACCGTGTTCACGGGCTTCCGCAATCGCCTCAATAATGGCGGGGCGACGGGTATTTTTTAAAAATTCCAGTTCTTCTCTTAACAATTCTGCACCGCGTACGGTCATTGGAATTTGTTTCATAATGATCCTTGTTATCCTTTTTTAAGTAAAAACAAAACCACGGCATTGCAATGCAATGTCGTAGTTAAAAAATAATTTATGGGGGAAATTGAGAAATAATGATTTACTCAAACTTGCTAGGGCTCTATTATTGTTCTTCTGAAAAAAAATAGCAACCACCCTGCTTCCTTTTACTGAAAATTATATTATGTTGAAATTTACTCGCACATTACTTATCGGCAGCGTCCTGTTTTCCTGCACGGCGGCAGCGGAAATTGATGTTCAACCCTTTACACAAGAATTGCCGCAAGGCGCCAGCTTAGGTTTTATCGCTAAAAATATTCAAAAAAATCAAATTGTTGCGCAATATAACCCGCAAACTTTTATGCTTCCCGCCAGTACGCAAAAAGTGTTTACCGCCCTTGCCGCCAAACTGGCGCTTGGCGATCAATTTCGATTTGAAACGACATTGTTAACCAACGGTAACATTCGAAACGGGCAATTAAACGGTGATCTGATCGTTAAATTTACCGGAGATCCCGATCTCACCAGCGGTCAACTATACAATTTATTGGCGCAATTAGAAAAACAAGGCATTCGTAAAATTAACGGCAATCTGATTTTAGATACCTCGATCTTTGTCGGACACGATCGCGGTTTGGGTTGGATATGGAATGATTTGACCATGTGTTTTAATGCGCCGCCGGCAGCCGTCAATATTGACAATAATTGTTTTCATGTGGATTTAGACGCTAATCAAGCGGCGGGCGAATTGGTCAAAATCAGTGTGCCGAGCCGCTACCCGATTCAGGTGTTCGGGCAAGTCCGTGTAGCTAATAAAGAAGAAGCGCCTTACTGCCAGCTGGACGCTGTCGTTCACGACAATAACCGCTATCAAATTAAAGGTTGTATCGCACGTCAAAGCAAACCCTTCGGTTTAAGTTTTGCGGTGCAGGATCCCGATTCTTACGCCACGGCAATTATTCAGCGTCAATTAAAGCAGCTAAAGATTGAATTCGACGGTCAAGTACAGCAACCGTTCCAACCGCAAAGCGGCAATGTGTTGGCGCAACATTTTTCCAAACCGTTGCCGGACTTGCTGCAAAAAATGATGAAAAAATCCGATAACCAAATTGCCGACGCGCTGTTTCGCGCCGTTGCTTACCAAACCTATAAGCGTCCCGCTTCCTTTCAACTGAGCGCTATGGCGTTGAAAAACATATTGAGCGCAAAAGCCGGCATTCAGTTCGGTAACAGCATTATTGCCGACGGTTCGGGACTTTCCCGCCATAACTTGATCGATCCGCAAACCATGTTGCAAACATTGGAATACATTATTCAACACGAAGAAACTCTACACTTGATGGAAACTTTTCCGATTGCGGGCGTGGACGGCACCCTCAGCGGGCGCGGCGCCTTTTTGAAGGAACCTTTGGCAAAAAACATCGCCGCCAAAACGGGAGCGCTAAAAGGCGTTTATAATTTAGCCGGATTTATGACTAATAAAAACGGGGAAACCGTCGCCTTCGTGCAGTTTATTAACGGCTATTCCACCGGTGAGCTGGAAAGCAAAACCAAACGCGCGCCTTTAGTACAGTTTGAAAGCAAACTTTATCAAGCGGTTTACTCGGAAGAATAAAACAACGGAAAAACCGACCGCACTTTTAATAATACTGATAAGTCCGAATTCAAGTTTACTATGCGAAGTATATTTTCATCCGTTCGAACCTTGTTCAATATGCTTTTTACGAGCAAGAGTTCCGATTTTCGCAATAAAAATACAACGGGAAAAATCAGTTTGGAAGGTGATACGGTTATCCGAGAGACGGACGATGACAGCCGGCATTTCGATTTGAATACGCTGCAATATATTTATCTTTATCGCAACGAAAGTGAGGCGCTCGCTGACATACTTTATTTGTGCTTAAATGAAGAGATGTTTATCCACTCGGCTTCCGAAGGTTTCGCCAACGTGTATCGGACGCTT
>JBHBXR010000088.1:0-3687 GCA_041795785.1 Mesocricetibacter sp. | reverse complement strand
TTATTGGATTACTTGACGGATAACCTTGATGAGCAAAGTCGCCGCATTCCCTTAGTGCAACAACACAGCATGACGATTTTCAGTCCGCAAAACTTCAGTAAAACTCACCGCACTTTTGCCAAAGAATGGTTGCCGTTGGCGCAAAATACCAAACGGGCAGTGGAGGATTTTATTCAACCGAGCCTGTCAACGGAGTCGGAAAGCCGTATCGAATTGGCGCAACTTATTCGTTTTGTACAAAATCCGGTGCGCTTTTTCTTTGAACAACGGCTTGGCGTTTATTTCCGTGCGGAAGAGGAGCTAATCGGTGACAGTGAAAACTTCACGTTGGATAAATTGACGCTGTATAAAATTAATCATCGGTTGCTCAGTTGTTCGGATGAGGCAGCGGATGATGTTTTTGCGCAGCTAAACGTGAAAGGAATTTTACCGCGTGCGGCGTTCGGGCGGATTTACGAAAGCAAAGTGCGCTCGGAAATCGCCGAGTTTCGTCAAGCGGTGAGTGATTATTTGCAGCAGGAACCTGACAGCGAATGGATTGAATTACCGCTACAAACGTCGCAAGGCGAAATTTTATTGTACGGCAACATAGCGCCGTTGTTTGCTCAAAAACAGCGCGTAGTTTGGCGTGCGGGAGCCATGAAGGACAGTTATCTGATTGAAAACTGGATATATTATTTAATGCAAGCGGCGGCAGATAACGAGGCGTCGGCTCCTGTTTTTTATGCTAAAGGAAGAAATAACCGCGTTGAAAAATACAGATTCAAAACAGTGGAGAAAATGACCGTACTTGCTCAATTAACCGTTTATACGGAAAGCTATCTGCGTAGTTATCAACAACTGCAATTAGTGCCGACGGAGGATATCGAAGGCTATCTGAAAGCAATTAAAAATGATGCGGAAGAAAACGCCTGTTTGGAGCGACTGTATAAAATAGCTTTCGGCGATCAATATACGACCGCCGATATTTATTGGCAACGGGTATGGCAGCAAACCACTCAAATTGATACTGCTGAAATCAACCGCGTAACGCAAGACTGGTTTGCAACCATGACGGAAAGTTTGCTTAAGGAAAAGTAGCATCGGATAAATAAGCCGCCATTACCACGGCATTTTCCCGCCCGCCGTCCGGCGTGGGATAATAATTTTTGCGTACATCCACTTCGTTAAACCCCAGCCGTTCATAGAGGCGACGGGCTTTTTGATTGGATTCGCGCACTTCCAGCCAAACCGTGGCGATGCCTTTTTGCTGCAAATGTTTAATTACCGCCTCCAGCAACAGATAACCAAAACCTTGTCCCTGAAAAGCGGGATCAACGGCAATATTAAATAATGTCGCTTCATCCAACACCGTTTGGCAGATAGCGAAAGCGATGATGTGATCCTGCTGTACCAGTTTGAGATTGAGATAACGTTCGCCTTGATTGTTTTGCAAAGTTCCCATTGACCAAGGCACCGAATGTGCCGCTTGTTCGATTTCAAACAGACGCTCGAAATCGGATGAAATAATCGGAAGTATCGTCGGCATAATTAATTCTGTTTGGATAAAGCACGTTGAATATGCTGCCACAACAAACGCTTAGCTTGCGGATTTTGTTTGAGTTCACTTAATTCAGGCGACTGCCACAAGCTGATTTGTTGCTTACACAGCGGCAAAGTGCGGTGGATTTTTTCATCGTTTTGTGACAACAACCAATAATTGATCGGATGCTGCACATTCAAATGATATACTTGTTCAAAATCAATAAACAAACACTCTTTCGCCGTTAATTCGGCACTCAATAAAATATCTTTAACCAAACTCTCGCGCGCATTAAGTTCTTGTTCTGCAATAACAACCAAACGGATATGTGCGCCAACGGGAATATTCACCGCCCCTTTTAACACATCGGGACGATAAAGCAGCCATTGGCTGATACCCATTTGTTGTAGCAGAAGATCGCGTCTGTTCACGGCTGATTGACTCGTTTTATTGAAAAGTACGCTCATTTTAAACGTGATTTCAACTTTCGTTAAGTGTTATTTTGCTCGGTTGATTTTTAAGGGGGATCGGGATAAAATGCAAAACAAGGAACGGCGGGAACCGTTCCTTGTGCGGCATCACTGCTTAGCCAGTCGTACTTCCTTTAATTACTAGGCATAGCAGAATAATGATGAGCCACTTGACTATTTTTATTATAGTTTCGTGTTTCATATTTTTATCCTTACGGTAAAAATGAACGTTAGGATCTACTAAAACAGCCCGACAGCTTCCGACTGGCGGACTGATTTTTCGCAGATCCGCCTCTGCTCATTGAGCATTGAAAATATTATATGGAAAACCTGTGCATATGTACAGGTTTTCTTTTATTCGCCATAACCACAGGACAACCGACGTGACTTCTCTCGAAAGCCAAGTATTGCAACGCCATCTCCCTCTTTTTATTGATAAAAATATCTTATTTGCCGGTGGCGTAAATGATGATTTTCCGATGCGGATCAGGTGTCGTGCCGCGCATATTTGGTCGTGTTATTTTGATTATGCCAACGGAAAAAGTGCGGTGGATTTTACGGCTGTTTTTAATCCTTCGGCGGTTTTCGGCGGTTCGATGGATTTAATGGTTTATTACTGGACAAAAAACAAACAAGAAGCCTGTTTCCAACTGATGCAGCTGTTAGCGAATGCGCCAATCGGACAAGAAATGCTGATTATCGGTGAAAACCGTTGTGGCGTGCGTTCGGCGGAAAAATTACTGCAACCTTACGGCGACATTGCTAAAATCGACAGCGCACGCCGTTGCGGTTTATATCATTTTCATCTGAAAAACCGACCGCACTTTAACGTGGATACGTTCTGGAAAACCTATCAAACGCCGAAGCTGGGGGAATTGACCGTTTACAGCCTGCCGGGCGTGTTCAGCGCCGATGAATTGGATGTCGGTACGGATTTATTGCTTTCTACCGTGGATAATCGTATTCGAGGTGATGTGTTGGATCTCGGTTGTGGAGCGGGCGTAATCGGTGGCTACATCAAAATGTTGAATCCAAAAGCCAAAGTGACGATGAGCGATATCCATGCTATGGCATTGGAATCCGCCCGTCGCACCCTAACGGAAAACAAATTGCAAGGGGAGGTGGTTGCCAGCGATGTGTTTTCCCATATTCAAGGCAAATTTAACCTGATCATTTCCAATCCGCCGTTCCATGATGGCATTGACACCGCCTATCGCACCGTGAGCGAACTGATTCAACAAGCAAAATGGCATTTGACCGACGGCGGCGAACTACGCATTGTCGCCAATGCTTTCCTGCCTTACCCTGATTTATTGGATCAATACTTCGGTTCTCATCAAGTATTGGCAAAAACCGGCAAATTTAAGGTTTATTCGGTAAGGAATTAAAAAGTGCGGTGGAAATTTGCGGTGTTTTGTCGCTGTTGTACAATTTTTATTTTTCACGCCATACAAGCCGTATGGCGTTAATTTATCCGAGCCTTGTTGTGGCGTAGCGCTAACAAGGCTGAGTTAAATTAGCCTTGCACGGTTCGTGCAAGGCATTGCCAGAAGACGGAAGAAGACGAGTGATTATTCTTTTTTCAAGAGAAACACGCCGTGTTCCGCCAAATGTACATAGGCTTGTTGTAAATTCGGGTCGAAGCCTTCAGGGTTGGCGTTGATTAACAGATCTTTACCGCCCCATTTTGCGACG
>JBHBXR010000087.1:0-27872 GCA_041795785.1 Mesocricetibacter sp. | reverse complement strand
GGTTTTCTAACTCTCGAATGCGTTGTTGTTCAGGGCTAATTGGTTTTGAGCCCGGTAACACATAGCCTTGACATTCAGCCTGAACTTGACTTACCCGGCGGCGCAACGCTGTTTCACCGATATCTAGCTCTTTGCAGACTTGTGTAATAGAATATTTACGCTCGGTAATCAATTTTACCGCTTCAGCTTTAAATTCTGCACTAAAGGTTCTTCTAGCTCTTCGCATTTTTGTATCCTTAATTTTTTTGGTTAAATTTTACCACTTATTAAGGACTGCGGGATTAGTGTACCACTACAGAAGCTGATCCGTATGGAATGTTTGAAGGTAAGGTTTCCGATGTACTAATGCATCCAAATTTATTTACGGCTTACCCTCACTTAGCCGATGTTCGAGTAATGTATGAAGCGTCAGTAAATGCCGATAATGAACCATATTACGGTGCGTGGTCTGATTTCAACTCTAACGAAATAGTACTTGGTAACGGTTTAACCGAAGATCAATTAAAATCAGGCTTATTACACGAATTGCAACACTTTGTGCAACAATCGGAAGGTTTTGCCGGCGGTGCAAATACAACTGATGCGAACTATAAAAACATTGCGGGAGAAGTAGAAGCGCGAAATGTGCAATCTCGGCAACACTTTACAGCAGAAGAACGCCGAAACATTTCCCCTGAAAGCACGGAAGATGTTGCTCGTGAATTTCAATCGGTAAGATTTAATAATGAACGCAATGATTTTGCATTAATAGAGGATTCTAACTCTGATTTCGCAAAAGCGGTAGATGAGGTTGCCGGAGGTGGAGAGCCAAAATCATCTGTCATTAAATTAGGTACAACACCTGACGTTTTAAAAATGATTGGTATTGATAACGCAAATGTTGTAATGGCAGTAAGAACTATCAGAAAGGATATGTTTAACAAACACGGCGTATCTGCTGAGGCAATGAAGCAATTACCAAAACAAATGAATAACCCCGTTGCGGTTATGCGTTCTCAATCAGATTCTAGCAATCCAAATGCTTATCTTATGCTGACGGAACTTGTGGAGGTTGAAAGAGGAAAGCGAAAACCAATTGTTGCGACATTATCTTTTGAGAAAAATCAAAAAGGTGAACTTGAGTTAATCAATGTTGCCAGTGCTTACGGGAGAAGACCAAATCAAATTAATCGAGATTTAGGTAATGTACTTTATTGGAATAAATCAAAAGGCGAACACCTAATAAATAACTTCTCGCTTCTGGAGACTGCCGAAACAGCCTCACTGCGTACTTTGTTATTATCATCTGATCGCCTTTCTATCTCCGATATTAAAACCGAAGCCGACCTAAGTCAATACCTGTCGGCAAAAAATCAACCTCAAGCAATCGATACGCAAAAATTCAAACAGATTGTAACAAAAGCCGTCGGCGAAAGTGCGGTCGAAAATATTGATGTAATTCAACGCGGCGCAATGCCTGACGGCGCGAAACGGTTGATTACCGCCGATGTGGAAGGTTGGTTCGATCCGAAAAGCGGTAAAATTACCTTAGTTGCCGACGGCATTCAGGCAACGCCGACAATGACCCGTGAAGAACGTATTGCTTGGGTGGCTTGGCACGAACTGGCGCACCGCGGCGTGAATGTGCGGTTGAAAGGCGAATATAAATCCGTAATGCACCGTGCCGACAGTCACTCTGTTATCAATGCTGTGGCAACAGCCATTCAGCAAGACCGATTAGCACAACAAGACCCAGCAGCAAATAATCGTTCTATCGCGGTAGAGGAAGCTATAGCGGAAGTGTTCTCTGCATATCAAACAGGCAATCTCAACGAGCTTGAAAGTCGCTACGGTGTAAAAGTCAGCCAACTACAACGCAAAAGGTTTAAAACGTGGCTTGAGCGTTTTGCCGACAAAGTGCGGGCATTAATCGATAAGTTATTCGGCACGGAGACTGCGGATAAATTCAGCAATGATGACTTAGTGATGTTGATGACGGAAATCAAAAAAGGAATTGAAGGGGAAAGTGCGGTCAAAAATCAAAATGTTTTATTCAGCACGCAAAGTAAATCCGATTCCTTCAAAGCGACCGAAGCCAAATACGGCGGGGAAAAAGCTTACAACCAAGCCAAAGCCGACGGTAAAACGGAACTTGATTATCATCAATGGGTACAGGTAAGAACACCTGAATTCAAAGCGTGGTTCGGGGACTGGGAAAATGACCCTAAAAATGCATCTAAAGTGATTAATAAGGAAACGGGTGAGCCACTAGTGGTGTATCACGGGACAGGTAATAAGTTTAATGTATTTGAAAAAATGAAATCAAGTCGAGGCAATTTTTTTACCGGAGAGAGTAGAGAGGTTGAGCCTCAAGCTTTCTTTTTTTCTGAGGATTATGACTATTCTGAACAAGTTGCTCGTGTTCGTGCAAATGAAACAATTGAGGTTAAATCTGTATTTTTAAATATGCGTTATCGGAATAACATTTCAGATTACGCAGATATTTCAGATTACACCACAGATACCGAAGAAGATTTTATGGACAAGTCTATTTGGACTTATTTTGATGATAGGGAATTTACGGATAAATTAAAGGAGGATTATGATGGCGTTGTATTTGAAGAGGACTCAGGTGAATTAACTTATGCCGTATTCAGTTCCAACCAAATCAAATCCGCCACAGACAACAACGGAAACTTTGACCCAAACAATAACGACATTCGCTATTCACTAAACGAATCTGCCGACAGCGATTTTGCGAAAGCGGTTGATGAAATTGCTCAAGGAAAAAGTGTTGCTCGATATGTTAGTGTAGGCACAACTCCAAATGTTTTAAAAATGATTGGCTTACCTGATGTTCGAGTAACAATCAGTGGTGAGGTGTTACACAAGGTAACTCAAGGAAAACATAATGTTGCCACGGAAACATTAAAGCAATTGCCAAGCCAAATTAATAATCCTGTCGCGGTAATGAAGTCAGAAACACGGCCTAATGGATATGTCGTTTTAACCGAATTAATAGAACAAACAAACGGGAAAGACAAACCAGTTATTGCAGCGCTACATTTAAAACACTCAAAGCAAGGCTTGGAATTAATTAGTATTGCAAGTGTGTACGGCAGAAGCAATTCGCAAATTCAACGTGGGTTAAACAATGATTTGCTTTATTGGAATACAGCAAAAGGTTCGCAATTTTTAACTGCCTTCGGGCTTCAATTGCCTTCACATATGCAGTCTATTACGAACCTTTCTACCTCCGATATTAAAACCGAAGCCGACCTAAGTCAATACCTATCTGAAAATTCCGATACCGATATTCGATTTAGTCGCTCTTCACAATCCGCCCTTGATTTAGCCAAAACAGGCAAAGTAAAAGGTGAAAAAACTTTTTGGGAAGAACTGACAACCCTTGATGGTAAGGCGTTAAAGGAACGGTTTGACGAATTGGCAGGTAAGCTGGATGAAAACTTTGCCGACAGCTTGCGTCCGGTAAATGATTGGATTGATAAAATGCAATTCTCCAATCACACCTCAACTACAAACGGACGTGATCATGAAAAGCGCCGATTAAAAGATGCGATGTACACCGCCAAAGGAAAGCGTGATGCGCTGAATTCGGATTTGGAACATCGTTTCTTAAAACCTATCTTGAAAGAAATCGCTTCGATTGCAAAGAAAACCAAAGGTAGAAATGAGAGAGATATTAAAGCAATGGTGGGAACTTGGTTGTCAACCCGTTATTCCATTGATAAAAACATGGAGTTTTTACAAGCCGATGAAAAAGCAATGCTTGAAGCAAAACAGAAATTGGATGAATTAAAGATCCGGGGCGCAAGCAATGATGAAATCCATCAGGCTGGATTGGCATATCGCAAAGCTGAGCATCAGTATCTAGGGCGCAAGGCGGATGTTGAAAGTCGGGATTTTTCTGATAAGCGAAAATATCAAGTCGGTGCGGCGGGCGGTTGGTCGATTCCACTGGCGCGAGAAATTATGAATGAAATTGAAGCGAAAATTCCAAAAGCAAAACTTGAAGCAATTGGCGATTTAGTCGCTGATTTAAATCAGGCGCGCTTAGAAATTGACAGAGAAAGCGGACGCTATACTGAAGAAGAGTATCAGCGCTACCGTCAAAATCGCCGATATGTACCGCTAACAGGCGATCCGAATGCTGAAGAAGGATTTGATTTTATTGCGGGTGCCGGTGGCAATTCGCTGAATATCGGTAGAGATAGGGCTGCAAATGGGCGCACCGGTTCGGAAGCGGACGACGCCATCACAACCATTTGGGAAGCGACGGGCAAAAGTACCACTTATAGCGGATGGTCTGAGTTTAAAAATAAAATAGATGATCTGTTTGAAACCGAGGTAAATCTACTCAAAGAGCAAGGCTACAGTAAAGCAGAGGCGCGCTTTCAGGCAGAGGAAAATTTGGGTATTGGCAAGCGCAGAATGCAAGGATTAACACGCACAAACGATGATGTGCTGATTGCTAAACATGGCGGGGTCTATTATGAATATTCTTTGCCAAAACAAGTAATGAACGCACTGAAAGCAGATAACGTAGAAAATGCCAATGCCTTCTTGCGGGCAATTTCCAAGCCGACAAGTTGGTATGCGCGCGGCGTAACGCAATGGACGGCGACATTTGCACCAATAAACATGATCCGCGATACATGGGAAAAATCCGAATTCATCCGCGTGCAGAAAGTCTATGGTGCCGACGGAAAATTATTAGACAGTAAGACTATGGATAAGATTGGTCGCACTCTTATCGCAAATGCTGTTAGCCCGTCCACTTGGGCAGCGACTAAACGATTCGGATTTGAGCAGGAATTGCGTAACAGATTGTAGCACTGCGAAATGAGAAAGGGAGCTACAACGATAGGTTCACACTCCCTATTTCTGCGTAAATGAGCGGCTTTGATTAAACGCATCTAGAAACAGTCCTAACGGCGGGCGGTCAGAGGAAACTTTTTGGTAAGTGCGGTCATATTTTTGATAGTTTCCGCGTCTGTCAATGTGATATTGCGTGCCGTCAGGCGTAATAATCACATTCCAACGATGATTTGCCGCAAACACCCATTCCGCCGCACGACCTTGCGTATCGAACAAATCATTGCCTTGTGAATAATCGCTAATCGGGTTTTCGACTTTAAATACTCTTGTCATTAATGCGGGCAGCAAATCCACATGGCTGCTTAATTTAGGTTCTTTGCGCGCCGATAACCCGCTCCAATGTACAATCATCGGCACTTGAATTTGATCGCGGGCAAAATAATTACGCAGTTCGTCTTTTCCCACTTGGAAACTGTATCCGTGTTCGGCGGTGACGACAATCAAGGTATTCTGCAACAGTTCCTGTTCTTCCATACGCACAAAAACTTTGCCCAACAAGCTATCCAATTCGCTTAATTGTTCGTAATAGTAAGCCTGCTCCGTCTCCGAATCGGCGAATGTCTTTGCTTTCATTGCTTGAACCAAATCTAAATCCAGATAACCGAACCAAGGCTGTTTCATCTTATCGCCGGTTAAAAAATCTAACCAATTTTGCACCGCACTTCGGTTGCTTGTTTTGGTTTTCGTCAATTTTAGCATCGGGAACAATGCCTGTTTGAAAATACTTTCTTTGAAATTAGTCGCCGAGAACAAGGCAAATTGGTATTTATCCCGTTGCAATTTTTGCACTAAAACCGACGGTGTTTTGCTATTCAGTAAACTGTCCGTGTAATTTGCATTTAAGCCGTAAAACAAACCGGTAGTGCCCGCATTATTATCATTGCCGCTGCTGTAATGGTTCATAAAACGGGTAGCGTTATCCGCGAAACGGTTTAATTGCGGCATTTTATCCGCCGTCACCACATCATAACGTAAACCCGATACGGTGATAAACAGAATGTTCGGTTGTACTTTGCTTGGCGCAAAAGTCAGCTCGCGTTTCGGATAGTCAATTAACAGCGCATCGGCACGCCCTTCCAGCTCTAAGGTGTTTTCATATTCCTCTTTATTTAAAAAGCCGTTTTTCTCTAAGAAGGTGCGCGCCGTCATCGGATAAGACAACGGAAAATTCGATTTCTGCATGGTGATCGGTCGATAAATAAACGCATCCGCCCAAGCGTAAATCAAATGGGTAGCAATAAAGGTAGAAGTCAGAAATATGCCGACCCAACGGCTCCATTTCTGTCGTTCAAGGCTGCGCAGTTTGTGCCAAGACCAGCGGGAAAACAACATCTGTATCAATAAAATAAAAGGCATCGGAGCAAAGAAAATCTGCCAATCGCGCGATAATTCGCCGTTTTCAGGGTTAACCAACAAGTTCCACACGACGGAAGACAAATGCAAATTGAAATGCGAGAACACTTCCGCGTCCACTAGCAATAATGTGGAGCCGATAGTAGCGATAATCACCGTGACACCGCGAAATGTCCGTTCGTTTTTAATGATGAAACTGAGCGGAAAGATGAGTAACAGATAAGCGGCGAAGACGATAAAACTAAAATGCCCTAAAATACTGATAAAAAAGTAGCTGCGTCCGAAGAATGTATGCGGCCAGTCAATAATAAAGGCATAACGGGAACCTATTATCACCGCCAAAATAATATTAAAAAAAGCAAACCAATGTCCCCAAGAAATTTTCTGCGAGGTTTGTTCACGATATTGTTTGCCGTTCTTAATTCCGAACATATTGTTACTTATTAGACTGTGTTTTGACTGAATTTAACAGGGCATCCGAAAATGCTTGCGCAAGGGCGGTGCGTTGATTTTGTCCGACGCTGCTGAGCAATAAATTGGTGACCATATTACCCAACACAACCAATGTTAAATCCACCGGCGCATGATGTTTTTCAATCACCGCAATCATCTCGTTCATTATTGCATCTATTTGTTTATCTTGATATTTTGAATTTGCTGCCATTTTAAAATTAACTTTTTCAGTAGGGAGTTCTATCATACCCGATAATTTTTCAAATCCTAACATATTTTCTACTTTATGGTTAACAAAGTGCGGTTATAATTAGGCGAATTTTTTTATTTGTACGGAAATGATACGAAATGAGCATTAGCGTAAACCAAATTGTGTTACATCAACTGATCAACCACACACAACAAGACGGCAGCAATAAATTAGACAGTATATTACGCGAGCAATTATTGCCGATTAGCGCCGATGTGGAACAACTGATGTTACAACTGCATCAAACTTATCAAAGCAAAGCCAAAGGCTACGGCATATTTCAGGCACAATCGAATTTTGCCCAATCGCTTAACCGCTTGTTGGAGCAAGAAACAGATTTTTTAGCCTTCAGTCATCAAGCGGCAACCTTGCTTGCCAGCGAGCTGAGTAAATACGCCTTTGCCGAAAGCGGTACTTTCGTGTTATGTCAGTATAACTTTCTTGCCACCGATTATTTGTTCATTGCATTATTGGATAGCCGCGCCAGTATGTTAGTGGATGAAAATCTGGAAATTCATCAAACTCAATATTTGAATCTGACCCAATTCGATATTGCCGCCCGCATTAATCTGACGGATTTACGCGTCAACGCCGATTCTAACCGTTATTTAACCTTTATTAAGGGACGTGTCGGACGCAAAATAGGCGATTTTTTTATGGATTTCTTAGGCGCGGAAGAAGGTTTAAACCCGCAAGTACAAAATCAGTGTTTATTGCAGGCGGTCAGCGATTATTGCGAACAGGGCGAACTCAGCAACGAGCAGACCCAAGCGGTTAAAAAGCAAGTGTTTGAATATTGCAAAGGGCAAATTAATGCCGGTGACGAAATCCGTTTAACGGAACTTTCCGCCGACTTGCCGACTCTAAATGAGCGGGATTTTGTCGGCTTTGCCAATGAACAGGATTACGGTTTGGAAGAAAGCATTCCGCCGCTGCGTTCCGCGCTCAAATCCCTGACTAAATTCTCGGGTTCCGGCAAAGGCGTTACCATCAGCTTTGATGCGGAATTACTCAACCAACGTATTATTTGGGATGAAAATGCAGATACCTTAATAATTAAAGGATTGCCTGCGAATTTACGGGATCAGCTACAACGTCAATTAAAGAATTAATTTGGCAATCCGTTGAAGTTTGGGTATCATCACAACTATCAGAATTAACAGTAAAAAAGGTAAACATAATGCAATTAAAATCTGTTATTGTCAGTCTCGCTTTAGCACTTGGCATCAGCGCTTGCTCCGTGAATAAAGTGGTATATCGGATTGATGTGCCGCAAGGAAATTACTTGGAAGCGGACTCCGTCGCAAAAGTGCAAACCGGTATGAATAAGGAACAAGTGCAGTATTTGCTCGGTACGCCGATGTTGATCGATCCGTTCAATCAATCCGTTTGGTATTATGTTTATTTGCAACAGCACAGCTATAACGATCCGCAACAACACACTTTCACGGTCACTTTCGATCAAAACGGTGTTGTCACTCAAACCGATTTAGACAAACCGCTGCCTGACAATGATAAAGTGAAAGTCAATAATGCGATTATTTCCGCACCGGAACCGGAACAAAAAAGCTGGTGGAAACTCTGGAAGTAACAACCTCAAATTTAAAAGCGCTGTTCTTCGGAACGGCGTTTTTATCTTTCAAAGCAATATAATATCTATTCATGAGCTTGTTTTTATATCCATAACTGCTATAGTATGCACACTATTTTTGAGGCACTCCAAATGACTTCCTTCTCAAATAGCGAATTATTTATTACATTTAATTTAAGGGTATTTTTATGAAAAAATTAGTGAATTTCGGTTTAACCGCATTATGTGTTGCAACATTGGCTGCTTGCTCGGGCGGTGGCGGCGGAAGCGGTTCGTCGGAGCAACAAACAACGACTGTAAATACACAAACAACCACTACGCAAACACCTACTACACAAACCGTTACGCCTAGCAATGTGGCGAATGTCGCAGCCGCAGGTTTAAAAAATGGAACGGTAACGCCAACATCGGTAACCGTTGACGGCAAAGAATTGGCGTTGGCATTACCGGGCTTCATTGTCGGCGGGGATACAAAAATCATGGCGGGCAACGTTGAAATTGTCAAAAATATTGAAGGCGCCCAATATATCGGTTTTGTCTCCGAAGGACGCGGTAAACAACGATACGCTTATTACGGCAGTAATCAAGCGGAAACATCCGTAATGCCTGTTACCGGAAGCGCCCGTTATGAAGGCGACGTAGTTTACAGTTACGGCGGTATCTTGGAAGCGGATGATAACGGCGTAGCGGACGGCGATATTAATTTAACGGTGGATTTTGCCAATAAAACTTTAGTCGGCACGATTGATGATGCCGTCGGCGGCACCGGCACACAAAGCACTGCGCAAGTGAAAGGCAATATTTCAGGTTCCGGTTTTACCGGCACCGTCAGCACCGCAAGTACATCCGCCGATTTAGCGGGTAAATTCTACGGTACCAACGCAGCCAGCTTAGCGGGCGTATTCGGCGATAAAAATAACACCTTAAGCGGTGCGTTCGAAGCGGATAAAAAATAATCCCAACCACTAACCGAACGGCAAAAGTGCGGTCGGTTTTTGATGCGTTTTAAAACCTCTATTGTTTCCCGATAGAGGTTTTTTAGTTCAATAAAGCGTGTTGTAAGTGGCTTTTTGCTCTCACTCCCCCTACAATAAGTTCACATAAATTTTAACCCTGTTCCGTCACTTACTTATACCGAACTCATTTATATTTGTAGGTTTTGATTAAACCGTATGATATACAAAGGATAACCGAATGATTTTAGAGGATAATTCCAACCAGCATACGCCGATGATGCAGCAATATTTGCGCCTGAAAGCCGAAAATCCCGATATTTTACTGTTCTATCGTATGGGCGATTTTTACGAGCTGTTTTATGACGATGCAAAAAAAGCGGCGGCGTTGTTAGATATTTCGTTGACGAAACGCGGACAATCTGCCGGACAACCGATTCCGATGGCGGGCGTACCTTATCATGCGGTGGAAGGTTATCTGGCGAAACTGGTACAACTCGGCGAATCGGTGGCGATCTGCGAACAAATCGGCGATCCCGCTACCGCTAAAGGACCGGTGGAACGTCAAATCGTACGTATCGTCACACCGGGAACGGTCAGCGACGAAGCGCTTTTGCCCGAACGGTTGGATAATCTGATTGCGGCGGTTTATCAGGAAAAAGAACGTTTCGGTTTGGCAACATTGGATATGACGTCCGGTCGTTTTCAGCTCAGTGAACCGAATTCGACAGAAAACCTACAAGCCGAACTGCAACGTATTGCGCCGGTCGAACTGCTCTATTGCGAAGATTTCGCCGATATGCGTTTAATTGAACATGCGAAAGGCTTGCGTCGTCGCCCGATTTGGGAATTTGAGTTAGGCACGGCAATTCAACAGTTAAATCGTCAATTCGGTACGAAAGATTTGCGCGGTTTCGGGGTGGAAAAAGCAGTGCTGGGGTTATGTGCCGCGGGCTGTCTGCTGCAATACGCCAAAGAAACGCAGCGTAGCGCACTCCCGCATATTCAAAGCATCAGCTTGTTGCAAAACAGCGATAACGTCCAGCTGGATGCCGCCACCCGACGCAATTTGGAACTGACGCAAAATCTGGCGGGCGGTACGGAAAATACGCTGGCTTCCGTATTGGATAAATGTGTCACGCCAATGGGCAGCCGGCTGTTAAAACGTTGGATCCATCAACCGATCCGCAACATTGAAAAACTGCAACAGCGTCAACAAAATATCACGGATATTTTACAAGCCGAATTAATCGACGCGCTACAACCGCATTTGCAACAAGTGGGTGATATGGAACGTATTCTGGCACGGATTGCCTTACGTTCCGCCCGTCCGCGCGATCTCACCCGCTTACGCACGGCATTGCAACAACTGCCTTATATCAATCGGATTTTGCAAACGCAAAAAACATCGCAAAATTTGACCGCACTTTCACGTCAAATCAACGACTTTCCGCAGCTTTGCGATTTATTACAACGCGCCATTATCGACAGCCCGCCGTTGCTAATCCGTGACGGCGGCGTGATTGCCGAGGGCTATCATGCGGAATTGGACGAGTGGCGTTCACTTTCCGACGGCGCTACACGATATTTGGAAGAATTGGAACGACGCGAACGTGAAGCGACGGGCATCGATACCTTAAAAGTCGGTTTCAATGCGGTGCACGGCTACTATATTCAAATCAGTCAGGGGCAAGCGCATAAAGCGCCGATTCACTATGTACGTCGGCAAACGTTGAAAAATGCGGAACGCTATATTATCCCCGAGCTTAAAACCTATGAAGACAAAGTGCTAAAAGCCAAGGGCGCTGCGCTGGCATTGGAAAAACAGCTCTATGAAGAAATTTTCGATCAGCTACTTCCGCATTTGGGCGCATTACAGCTGACCAGTCTGACGTTGGCGGAGCTGGACGCGCTGACCAATTTGGCGGAGCGCGCCGATACTTTAAATTACATCCGACCGCAATTCAGCGATGAAATCGGTATTCACATCGCCAACGGTCGCCATCCTGTCGTGGAACGGGTTTTGCAAGAGCCTTTCATCGCCAATCCGCTCAACCTCAATCCGCAACGTCACCTATTGATTATCACCGGGCCGAATATGGGCGGTAAAAGCACCTATATGCGCCAAACCGCACTGATTACACTAATGGCTTATATCGGCAGTTTCGTACCCGCCGAACACGCGGTTATCGGACCGATTGATCGCATTTTCACCCGAATCGGCGCTTCCGACGATTTGGCGTCCGGGCGTTCTACGTTTATGGTGGAAATGACCGAAATGGCAAATATTCTGCATCAAGCGACAGATCACAGCTTGGTGCTGATCGATGAAATCGGACGCGGCACCTCTACCTACGACGGACTTTCTTTGGCATGGGCATGCGCCGAATGGTTGGCAAGAAAACTTCGTTCGCTTACGCTGTTCGCCACGCATTACTTTGAACTCACTGTCCTGCCCGAACAGTTAGCCGGCACCGCTAATGTCCATCTGGATGCACTGGAACACGGCGACACTATCGCGTTTATGCACGCCGTACAGGAAGGCGCCGCCAGTAAAAGTTACGGCTTGGCAGTCGCCGCGTTGGCGGGTGTACCGCAATCGGTGATAAAATTAGCCAAACAAAAGCTCAACCAACTGGAAAAACTTTCCCAACAAAACGCCGATCAAAAAGTGCAAGATCTACGCACGTTAAATCAAGCGCAAGGCGAACTGGCGCTGATGGAACAAGACGACGGCAAAAGTGCCGTTTGGGAAATGCTGGAAAAACTCGACCCCGACGAACTCAGCCCGAAACAGGCACTGGCTTATTTGTATCAGTTGAAGAAGTTGGTTTAGTTGGTTTAGTTGCTCAATATATGTGAAATGCGGTACACTGCAAATACCGCTGAATAAGTGGCTTAGAAAATTGTATTTTTATTATTATCTCATAGTTTAACCGCCGTATAGGCGGATTTTAAGTATAAATCCATTGTTTTTTTATTTTTTTCTTTTAGTAAATTTTTTCTTAAAAAACACTTGACAAATATAATAAAACAGATAGCATCATTAATAACATTAATTATCAACATGAGGTAAATAATGACTTCCGATACCATCAAATCTGCCATATTTAAATTCCTACAAGATCTAAACTTCAAAAAATCAGAATCTGATCGCAAAAAACTTGCTAATGAGACAGATTCTGAAGAGATTGAGAAGCTCAAACAAAAAATTGCCGAATTTGATGAAAAATATAGTTTTTCAGTTTGGATGGCAAAAGCAGCCAATGAATATGCCAAACAATTAAAATTCGGTACGCATATTTCCAAAGGTATTCATCCTGACTCTAAAGGAGATAATATAAATTTACAATATACCGAACAGTTACCCGATGAACTTGTTGGTTCCCAATCTATAAAAAAACCGGAGCTTGATGCAAACGGAAATGCCGCAGCGTTACCGCTTGCCGCATTTTTTAACATTATTATAGATGAAGAAAAGCAAGTAAAATTAAGAGATTTGCTTCTTACTGACGATCCCGTTTTAGCCGGTTGCTTCGCCGATGACTTTTCTCTTTCGGAACAATATAAAATTGCCTTTCAAACAGCGTTAAACGGTGATTTAAAAACACCGACGACACATGAACGAAATAAACAATTATTGTGGGTGAACAATGAAGAGGTGCTGACTAACAATGATTATATTTGTCTTGTTCCTCTTTATCCGTCTTCTTTGACCAATGCCGTTTACCGTAAAATAAACCAAATACGCTATTCCGAACAAAACAAACGGGCGCGTGATAATCGTTATAAAAGAACGGAAGAACAACAACCTTATGTTTCTTTTCTACAACTTGCAACAACAACGCTAGGTGGCTCCAAACCTCAAAATGTCAGTCAATTAACCAGTTTGCAAGGCGGACGTAATTATCTGTTACCCTCGCTCCCCCCCATTCCAACTGCCAAATTAGAAATTAATATTACCGCAAAACAATCTTCTATTTTCACCGGCAGACTTGCTGCAATTTGCTATAAACATTTACTTTCTTTGTATGACGTAGTTGAAGCCAACAAGAATCTTTATAACGTGCGTGATCAGCGCAAAGAAGCAATTGATTTGATCGCACAAAAAGTGCTGGAACAAGCCGCCTTATTGCAAAAACGTACGCCCGGATGGACGCAAGATTATCAACTGGATTGGGAAGAAAAATATTGGCTTGATCCCAAACGGGAAGAAGACGACTTTCAACAAAAACGCGAACAAGGGAATTGGATTATCGAAATTGAACGACGTTTCGGGCTGTGGATAAACCACCATCTGAAAAAACGCTTTCCACAGCTTGCCGATGATTTCAATCAACCCGAATACAACGAATGGCGCAAAAAAATGAAACATCATTTAACTTATCACTTACGTCATTCAGATTAAGGAGCGGCATCTATGTTTCCAACAAATTATTATCTTTTATTTGATCGTATTGAAATTCAAGCGGCAAATGCCGTGTCCGGTCCGTTGACTTACGGTTTTCCCGCCTTAAGCGGATTTGTCGGCGCCATTCACGCATTAAGCCGTAAGTTATCGCATAAATCCGTCGAATTGGGCGGCGTCATGATCGCTTGCCATCATTATGAACTGCAAACCAATCAAAACTCGCCGTATTCCGACCGCACTTTTAATCAAACTCGCAATCCGCTTAAGAGAAACGGTGAAACCGCCTCCATTATTGAAGAAGGAAAAATTCATCTGACGGTTTCCCTTGTAGTAGAAGTGAACGTCAAGGATACGGATTTGTATTATGAATTGGAAGATACTGCAAGCGAAAGTGCGGTCGATTTTTGCCAAGAATTACAAAACCTGCTTTGGCAACAACGTATTGCGGGAGGAACGGTATTAAAAATCAGAAAAACCAAATTATTTGCCTTGCATGAAGAAAACGATATTCCCGCTGCATTGATGCCTGCATTTGTATTAATGGATGCAAAATCCGAATTAGTCGAAATTACACGGCAACTACGTCAAGGTATTAATTCGGATGACGTTCAACTGCTTGTGCCTAATCCCGATGCAAGCGCACTTGACGCTTTATTGGAAAGCGCCGTTTTACATCATATTCCGAATACCCCGAATGCAGACAGCGATAACTGGTCAGTATATTCCGTGAAGAAAAATCGCGGTTGGTTGGTACCGATGCCGATTGGCTATCAAGGGATCTCGCCGCAATTTGCAGCGGGAGAATTACAAAATTGCCGCACTAATGAATACCCGAGTCAATATGTCGAAGCGCTCTATACTTTAGGCAAATGGGTTTTCCCACTCAGTTTACCCGATGATATATCCCAATGTTTTTGGCACTATAATGCCCGACAAAATAATCTATATCTTATTTCACAAGGAGAACAACATGGCTAAATTAACTACCGCAAGCGTACTCGCTTTTGAACGCAATCTTGATATTTCAGATGCGTTTTTCACGCAAAGAAACAGTCGTTCGAATGACGAACCGATAGATGTCAAAATTCGGGAAAAATCTGTACGCGGCACTATTTCCAATCGGTTAAAAAATGCGCTCTCTAATGATCCGGCAAAATTAGATGCGGAAATCCAAAAAGCCAACCTCCAACGCGTAGATGTCGCCACTTTAGATGACGATAAAGATACGCTTATCGCCAAATTCAGCTGCAAAGTATTACCTTTCGACGGTAAACCTAATGTTTGTAACGATCAAGATTATCAAGTGAAATTATTGGAAACCGTACGCAGCTATCTCCAAACGCAAGGTGTCGGAGAACTGGCAAAACGCTATGCCGTCAATATCGCTAACGCCCGCTGGCTATGGCGAAATCGGATGGGAGCGGAAAGTATTCGAGTAACGGTTCGAATTGACGATGAAACCGTTATTTTTGAAAATGCCAAACAACTCTCGCTCAATGATTTTAATCTGCAAGACGAAAAAATCAGCAAAATCGCAGATTATATTAAACAAGGGTTAAACGGCGAACGTTTTGTCATTCTTGATGTTATGGCGGAACTCAAAATGGGCTATGGGCAAGAAGTTTATCCTTCGCAAGAATTGGTTTTGGATAATAATACGCGCAAAAGTAAAACCCTTTACAAAATTAATGAGAAAGCCGCGATGCATTCGCAAAAAGTCAGTAATGCTATCCGCACTATTGATACATGGTATGCAGATGATGCGCAATTTCCGATTGCCGCCGAACCTTATGGCGCAGTAACCACATTGGGTACCGCTTTCCGCCAACCAAAAGCCAAATTGGATTTCTACAGCTTATTTGACGACTGGGTACTGAATGACAAAACCCCACCGATCGAACAACAACATTATGTCATTAGCGTATTAATCCGTGGCGGCGTATTCGGTGCAAGCGGTAAGGAGTAGTTCTATGACTCAACTGAGCCACTACATTGAACTGAAAGCGATTCCGCAAACGGATATGCTGCAAAGTGACGTTATCAGTTATTGCATGCAAAAACTGCATCAATTTCTACCGCACTTTTCGGGCAGAATCGGAATTGCTTTTCCTGCTTACGGATTAGGACGAACATTGGGCGGTATCATCCGTTTATTCGGCAATCAGGAAGATTGCCGAACACTTAAAAATCAATTAACCCAACACGAATTACAAGACTATATTTTAATCAGTGATGTGTTCGACTCGCCTCAAACGAACAGCTATCGTTGCTACAGTCGTATTCACCGAAAAGGACAAAGCGCCCTCCGTCGAGCGGAAAAACGCCTGACGGAACAAAATCGCTGGCATGAAAATATACGGCAAGAAATATTACATAAGCAGCACACCAAACAATATTTTCCGCATATCCACTTAACAAGCGCCAGTACCAAACAAAAATTTGTGTTGGCAATAAAAATGCGATCATTTTCAACACCGCATTCGGGTGAATTTAACGCTTACGGACTAAGTAAGACAGCAACCGTTCCGCATTTTTAATCTTAAAATTAACCCTTTTTTATTAAAGAAAAATTTTTCAATAATAAACAAAGGGTTAAAATCGAATCATAAAAAAGGGATTTTAACTAAAAAGTTCTTTAACAATTTGGAAATACAATCTTTTTAACGTATCATTCTTACTTCACTGCCGCATAGGCAGCTTAGAAAACTGACAGACAATTTAGGGGTGAAGATGTACGCTTCACTGCCGCATAGGCAGCTTAGAAAAATCTTTGGCGTTCTATGGTGTATTTTTGCAACTTCACTGCCGCATAGGCAGCTTAGAAATTGTGCTTCTTTCAAATGTTGGTTATTGTCTTCTTCACTGCCGTATAGGCAGCTTAGAAATATCATTACGGGATAACAATGAGGGATTAGTACTTCACTGCCGTATAGGCAGCTTAGAAAATAACCAGTTTTATTTTTGTACTGTTTCTGTTCTTCACTGCCGTATAGGCAGCTTAGAAAACTATTTTGGGCGTAACGTTTAAACAGTTAAACTTCACTGCCGTATAGGCAGCTTAGAAATACAGTAAAAAGTACTGTAGTTTAGACTATTACTTCACTGCCGTATAGGCAGCTTAGAAATCTCTAAAATATTTTTCGGCTTTCATAATTCTCTTCACTGCCGTATAGGCAGCTTAGAAAGCTGGAATGCTTATGATGACAGCAAGAATGGACTTCACTGCCGTATAGGCAGCTTAGAAAAATCATATTAGCCGTAGAGGCTAATATTTTAACTTCACTGCCGTATAGGCAGCTTAGAAATCTACTTTTTTGTCAACAATTAATTTTACTTTCTTCACTGCCGTATAGGCAGCTTAGAAAGTGAGTGCGCTCTTGCGTTGCGTGACGTGTTACTTCACTGCCGTATAGGCAGCTTAGAAAAATTCAATACGGACGACTTGGTTGGATTAAGCCTTCACTGCCGTATAGGCAGCTTAGAAAGATTGAAACTAAAAGAGCTATTGACAATATTGCTTCACTGCCGTATAGGCAGCTTAGAAAAGCTTTATCGCCGACAATTAAAAGCGCGTTACCTTCACTGCCGTATAGGCAGCTTAGAAATTGTAACAAGCGGGGATGACTACTACAACCGCCTTCACTGCCGTATAGGCAGCTTAGAAAAACACAAGAGAGAGAGGAAACTATGGAAATTTCTTCACTGCCGTATAGGCAGCTTAGAAAATCCAGCCCATTTCTGTTTTATATAAAAATGCCTTCACTGCCGTATAGGCAGCTTAGAAAGCTTGTCAAAGAGATTGAGCAGTCAAGAGAGGCTTCACTGCCGTATAGGCAGCTTAGAAAAACAGACGTTATCTTAGATGTTTTATGATAATCCTTAGTTATCTACCAAAATCCTAGTTGTTCGTGGAAAAACCATTGTAACTTGGTTTTATCATATTCCGGTAAAGAGGCGGTTGCGTATTTTAACGCCACTTGCACGATATTGCTTTCTTCTAGCTGTTCCGCCAATTCCTCTAATGCTTGATTTAATGATGTTTGAAACCAAGGCTTGACGAGGTTTGATGTAAAATTTAACGGTTTATAACAAATTTCTGACATTTTATCCGTCATATCGTCAGGATTTTCATGCGCTTTATCGGCAGATTTAAAACCGAATCCCCATTCGCTTTGTTCATCGGGTAAACAAACAATGTTATTTTCGACCGCACTTTGTCGGAAACGGGTGATTATTGGTAAATTCGCCGTCATGCGGTTTGCCAACTGTTCATTCCAATAACTATTCACCGAATTGACTGTCGGACTGTTTAATAAATCCGCCGTTACTTTATGTTCGAGATCTGCCAGATATTTTTTCGGTTGCAGTTCTGCTGATTTTATAATACGGGGAACAGCTTGGATATTAGCCAGTTGCTCGGCGGTAATTAACTCCGCTGTTTTATGCGTATCCAATAAATAATCTTGATTAATTTCAAAACCCGGTCGACGAAAAATACAATCTGTCTTTAAATAATCATCGCTATGCAAGGCTCGCCAATTAGTCGGTAAAAGGTAAATATTCGGTTTATCGGCAATTTTATCCGGTCGATGACGCCAAATTCTACCTGCCAATTGAATAATGGAACGCATTGACGAAGGATCAACGATTGCCCAGTCGTAATCATGATCGCGCCCGACTTCCGTTACCGGACTGCCCAACACAATGAATATATGATGCCGAGCCTTGCCGTTTGCCAGTGCCATGCTTATCTCCGGTCGAGAGAATAATTTATCCGGTACAGTACGATCCAAAACTCGGTCTAATTTTTGTTCAAGATTGGAACGTAAAATTAATAACTGACGAGAATGATAGCAGCACAGATGAATTTTATAATCGCTAAACTCTTCCGTCACCGGCAGGTTAAATAACGCTTGTGCAAGCGGAATAATCGCACGAATATTCGACAAACGGATCAATCCTATGCTGAGTTGTTTTTTCGTAAACGGATCCGTTTCACAGTGAGAATGATGCAACTTAACTGCATTACGGATTAAATGCCGCGCAAATTCATGATAATCCAACTGTTCGTTTTCGCCGCCTTTTAGAATCGGCAGGGGGATAATTTCGGCGCTACGCCGAACCGCACTTTGTTGTAACTTCTCAGCGCGTAAGCATACAAAACGGTTATGCTCCGTCATAAATTCGGGTATATCACAACAATCTTGCTGTTGCTGCCGATATTCGTCTATCCATGCAGAGCATATCGGCAAATCGGGATTCCGCCCTTGCTGTCGCTGATAGATTTTTCTTCCGGTTTGATAGGCATGAAACAAACCCGCAATAAAATCCGGTGTTAAAGTAGCGGAAGAAAGCAACACTTTACCGCCCAATAACCCGGCCAAATGCACAAGCCGGCTTAATGCCGGTAAATCCTGATATCCGAAATCATCCGGTTCATCCAAAATCAAATCGGACGTTAACAAACGCAGCATCGGTACAATATGTTTGCCGCCACGAATAGTTTCCGATGCGGCAATAAGATGATCGATCGTACAAGTCACAATTGGAGCATAAATTAATTTTTTGGCTTTCTCTTCCGCCAATAATGTTCCAAACTCCCGTTGCATTACTGCATTTTCGATAAAATCAGCGCCATAAACTTCATTTTCCGTAAACCAATGCGATAAGTTTTCTGTTCCTGTCGCCGCATATTCATTTTGCTCTTCGTCTTTTTGCTTTTGTTGTAATTCAAACAGTGTTTTAACCGCACTTCCGCCCACCAACACGGCGAGATTATCTTCATTTAACGATAACTTTTCCCGTAATGCCAACCCTGTCTGTAACGTGAGAACGCGTAACCCTAATGCAATCGTGAATCTGGCACCATGCTTTGGATCGCTCAATCCATACATAATCCGCGCATTAGCTAAGGTTTTACCACATCCCGTACTTGCCATATTCACGCCGAAAAAACCTTGCTGTTCCGCCTTAAGCTGTAAAGATTTCGCCAAGTCAAAGGCTTTATTCTGCCATTGGAAACGCGAAAGTGCGGTCTGTTTTGTAAACGTTTTGTGTTTTCCGATTGCCGGAAGCGCCGTCTTTAATTTAGGCAATAATCGGGCAAAACGAACACCCGCTTTGCATACGCCCAATAAATGTTCGTCCAATGCTTGTTTCGGTTGTTTGTTTTTGTCCGTATTGGCAAGCAGTTTTTGTTTAAATAAAGGCTCACCCAAACTAGGATCCGACGGCATCGCCGAATAGTTGTGATCAGCTGCGATCAAACACAATCTGGTCAGCATCAATAAAAACGGATCCGAAATTTCCTCCTGCTCCGCCAACTGCATTAGCGGCTGATGCTCTAACGCTTTATTCGCCCAACGTGTCATGGCTTTTTGCCATTTACCACTCTCCGTCGCCAAATGGTCAAATTGCCAAAATTGTGCCGGATTCGGGTGCTCCGATCGATTAAAAACCCAATGTTCCACCGGGCGGCAATGTCGGTAAAAATTTTTAATGCTATGTGAATATTCCGGACGTAAATATTTTTCTTTCTGATCTTTGATATTCAGTACATTCTGGGTAAAGGGTAACTTATGATGTGAGAAAATCAGCCAAATTATCATTTGCGCGAGAGGCGGTAAATGCGAAAAATCCGTTGCAGAATTTGCTTGGTTCGGTACTAATTGATTTAACCAATCCGGATTTTGTTTTACATATTCCGACCAGTTTGCCAAACGCGCAAGCCATGCGGAATCCGTTTTACAACCGTTGATCATCGTTTCAAACAAACGGGCGGAAATCCATTCGTGGCGATAACAATCCGCATGACGGAGGGCATAAGGGCGTAATTTTGCCTGAAAAGCGCGTGACGATTTACCTAAATCATGTAATAACGCGGAAAGTGCGGTCAGAATTTGAATAGAATAGGCATGAACCCAAAAACTTTCGTCATCCGTACGCAGAAGATTGCGCGTAGTACGGTTTGTGGGAACTCTGCCTTGTGCGTTAAATTGTCTGCTATCTCCGACAATCCATAATAAATCGGTTAAATTTTTACCGTGCGTCCAATAACAGGCAACCGCAGTATTTTTGCGTGCCGTGCGGCGTAACATATTATGTAAAGTTTGCAAACCTGCTTGAGTAATCGCGGTCTGCCATACACGATCGCCGCAACGTTCGGCAAATTGATCAAGAATACGACGGGTTTCCGTCAGGGCTTTTTTATGGCATTGACTAATCAGTAAAATATTCATTTACGCTGCTCCCTGCAACGCCAATTGTTTTAAGCTGTCGATAATGATGTCCAGCGCTTCAAAACGGATCAAATTATTAATACAAGCTTGGCGAAAAGTCTTTTCATCGTCGCCGTTTAATGCCGAAATAAAGGCTTGCGGTAAAATTATTGCATCTTTAATTATATCGGCACTATCAAAAACCAAGCCGCCGCGTCTGGTTTTTCCGTGCAATACTGCAAGCCCGTGCGGCAATCCCAATACCCAACAGGCGGTTGCACCCAAGCCATAGGCTAAATAATTGCCGTGATCCAATAATTGATTAGCGAGATCCGTGCCGTTTCCTCGTTCGGCACGTTTAAATTGTTCATCTTTTAATGTAGCCTCATTGGCAAGCACATACAACTTGGCGGTTAAACGCCCTTCCGCAGCCAATAAAGCTTGACTGTTAGAGGCATTTGCAAATTCCTGTTGATACTGCCGAATAAGTGCGGTCAGTTTTTCCGTTGAAAATGACCAATCGAATTTTACCCATGCGCCGTCCAGCACTTTTAAGCGACATTGCTGTAAAGCTTTCGCTACGGCTAAACATTTTTCATCGTCAAACCAGAATTTACACCATTGTTGTAAATATTCCACCGGACGATATTCACTCTGCGGACTGAAAAATTCACAACCGATTTCCGCTTCCGTCGCATTAAACAAAGGAGTGCCTCCCCCACTGCAAAATCCGACCATCACGCCGGCTTTGGATAATTCACGCATTGCTGCCTGAGTAACGGATGTCCCGCTCCCCAGTAATAAACAGGTAGTATTGGCAATCGGAATATTCCAATACAGACTTTCATTACCTTGATCCGTCACATATTCTACGCGTCCGCCGTTTTGTAATACGCGACAATGCTCCAAATAATAAATATTGGCGCGTTTGGAGTGTAAAATCGTTTTTAAATCCGATGAAGGAATATAAGCCGTTTTTTTCATTGTGGATCCTTGTTGCAAATAACAGGAAAGATTATAGAATAACCGCACCAATAAAAACGTGATCTCTATCCAAATATCATTAACTTTTTAATTATAAATAACATGAACATCACCGCTCTCCAACTCTTCCTAGATATTTTCAGCCAATCTCCCCACGCGCTGATTTTTATGAAAACGACGCTGGCAATGCTGCTCGGTGGGGTAATCGGGTTGGAACGGGAATTAAAACGCAAACCCGTGGGAGTTAAAACCTGTGTGATTATTGCGATTACCACCTGCATCCTGACCATTGTTTCCATTCAATCGGCGGAATATTATGCGGAAGTCTCGGAAAATATCCGTACCGATCCGATGCGCTTGGCGGCTCAAGTGATAAGCGGTATCGGTTTTCTCGGTGCCGGCGTAATTTTGCGCAAAAGCAATGACGCGATTTCAGGTTTGACAACGGCGGCGATTATTTGGGCGGCGGCAGGGATCGGAATTGCCACCGGCGCAGGATTCTTTTTTGATGCAATTATCGCCACCGTGATGATTTTAGTCGCCATTCGTATCAGTCCGGTTGTGCAAAAATTCGTACATAAACGAAAGCGGGAACGGGATATTGATGCTAAATTAATCATTCGTTTAAACTCAATGTATGCACTCACTAAAGTAACCGAACTGATGGAAAACCATCATTGTGAGATTGAAAATATGCAGATTAAAGATCTAAATAACGGCGAAATCAAACTCTATGTAGAATCGGATATTGAAGATAAGCTGTTGTTACAAAAGATTTATTGCCTATTAAAAGAACTTCCCGAAGTATTAAGCGTCGATGTGGAAGGTTAACTCATAGCGGATTTAAGCAATTAAATCTGCTATTTTTTTATTTACATTCCGTTTTCTCTTCTATAAAATTCCGAACCGAAATTTAATTTTGGATTTAACGAATGAAACGAAACTCAAATCAACGCAACACCCGACAACGTCGCCATAGTATTGTACAGTTATTACAAGAACAGGGCGAAGTCAGCGTGGAACAATTGGTGCAATTATTTGATACTTCAGAAGTTACTATCCGTAAAGATTTAACCGCATTGGAAAACAACGGTTTTTTATTACGTCGTTATGGCGGTGCGGTGTTAATGCCGAAAGAACTAATTGAAAAACCACAGGAAGAGAACCTTTCGCAACGAAAGTTGTCTATTGCTAAAGCCGCTGCAGAACAAATCCGTGATCACAATCGTATTATCGTGGACAGCGGCAGTACAACGGCGGCTTTAATTCGTCAATTAAACCGCAAACAAGGGTTGATTGTGATGACTAATTCTCTGTCGGTGGCGACGGAGTTGCGTGCCTTAGAAAACGAGCCTACGTTGCTGATGACGGGCGGAACTTGGGACACCCGTTCGGAATCCTTTCAAGGCAATGTGGCCGAACAGGTTTTACGTTCTTACGACTTCGATCAACTGTTTATCGGCGCAGACGGGGTGGATCTGGAGCGCGGCACGACCACGTTTAACGAATTGGTCGGTTTAAGCCGTGTTATGGCGGAGGTTTCGCGAGAAGTGATCGTGATGGTGGAATCGCAAAAAATCGGACGTAAAATGCCGAATGTCGAATTAAACTGGCAGCAAATTGACGTATTGATTACCGATAACCAGCTTGCCGCTGAAAGTAAAAATTTAATCGAACGGCACGGCGTGGAAGTGGTCATTGCATAACGCAAGCATGATTCATAAAGTGCGGTCGAAAATTGAAGTGTTTTTTTAACTCAAACGAGGAAAGTAAATTATGTGTGGAATTGTAGGTGCAGTCGCTCAACGTGATGTCGCGGAAATTTTAGTGGACGGTTTACACCGTTTGGAATACCGCGGTTATGACTCTGCCGGCGTAGCGGTACTAAATGATAAATACGAAATGCAAATCGTTCGTCGCGTAGGCAAAGTAAAAGCCTTAGACGATGCCATTGAGCAGCAGCCTTTATTAGGCGGCACAGGTATCGCGCACACACGCTGGGCAACGCACGGTGAGCCGTCCGAAGCTAACGCCCACCCGCATCGCTCCGGCAAAATCGCCGTGGTGCATAACGGTATTATCGAAAACTACGAAGAACTGCGCGAAGAATTGCAAAAACGCGGTTATACATTCCAATCCCAAACTGATACGGAAGTGATTGCGCATTTGGTGGAATGGGAATTCCGTAATGCAACAAGCCTGTTGGAGGCGGTGCAGAAAACCGTACTGCAATTACGCGGCGCATACGGTACCGTCGTGATGAATCAGGAAGATCCTTCCCGTTTGATCGTGGCCCGTTCGGGTAGCCCGTTAGTGATCGGTTTCGGTTTCGGTGAAAACTTTGTTGCCTCCGATCCTCTCGCTTTATTAAGCGTTACTCGTCGTTTCGCTTATTTGGAAGAAGGCGATGTGGCGGAAATCACCCGTCGTAGCGTAGATATTTATAATCGTGCCGGCGAAAAAGTCGAACGAGCGGTCAGCGAAGGCAACTTTGAACTGGATGCGGCGGATAAAGGTCAATACCGCCACTATATGCAAAAAGAAATTTTTGAGCAGCCGGTCGCCATTATGAATACATTGGACGGGCGCATTGTGAACGGCAAAGTGAATATTGAAGCCATTGCCGTCAACGCGGCGGATATTTTGAAAAAAGTGCAACACGTTCAAATCGTCGCTTGCGGCACGTCCTATAATGCGGGAATGGTCGCGCGTTATTGGTTTGAATCTATCGCCGGCGTAAGCTGCGATGTCGAAATCGCCTCCGAGTTCCGTTACCGCAAATTCGTCGTACGCCCGAACAGCTTGCTGATTACCCTTTCCCAATCGGGAGAAACGGCGGACACGTTGGCGGCATTAAGATTAGCCAAAGAAAAAGGCTATATGTCGGCAATGACGATTTGTAACGTCGCCAGTTCGTCATTAGTACGCGAATCGGATTTCGCCTTTTTAACCCGTGCCGGCGTAGAAATCGGTGTGGCTTCCACCAAAGCGTTCACTACGCAGTTGACCTGTCTATTATTATTAAATGCGGCTATCGGTCGCTTACAAGGCAGACTAAGCGAAGAACAGGAGCACCATATTGTACAATGCTTACAACGTTTACCGGCGCAAATTGAAAGCGCGTTAGTGTTTGATAAAGAAATCGAAAAATTATCGGAAGACTTTGCCGAAAAACACCATACGCTGTTCTTAGGTCGCGGCGAATATTATCCGATCGCTATGGAATCCGCATTGAAACTAAAAGAAATTTCCTATATTCACGCGGAAGCTTATGCGGCGGGCGAACTCAAACACGGTCCGTTGGCATTAATCGACAGCGATATGCCAGTGATTGTCGTCGCGCCGGAAAACGATTTATTGGAAAAAGTCAAATCCAATATTGAAGAAGTCCGTGCACGCGGCGGTCAGCTTTATGTTTTCGCCGACAACGATGCCGGTTTTAGCGACGGGCAAGGTTTTAAAACCATTGTATTACCGAAAGTGGATGAAGTAACCGCACCGATTTTCTATACCGTGCCGTTACAACTGCTTTCTTATCACATCGCTTTGATTAAAGGTACCGATGTGGATCAGCCGCGTAACTTGGCAAAAGCAGTTACAGTGGAATAACCTTTCCGACATAAAAAAACTCCCGAAAAAGTGACCGCACTTTACGGGAGTTTTTGTTTTTTCTTTAGTCGGCAAGCCATTCGCTTAATATAAAACATCAAAAATACTGTTGATAGCGTCGTGCTGATTCCGCAGACAATTTAGATAAGTCACAAAAAGGCAGTAAAAAAGTGCCGTAGCATTGGCACAATGCATAAAAACAAAAAACCTTATCAATGATTAATCAATTGATAAGGTTAAGAATTTGGTGGAGATAATCGGGATCGAACCGACGACCTCTTGAATGCCATTCAAGCGCTCTCCCAACTGAGCTATATCCCCTTGTTTCGTGGCGCTAATAATAAAGAGCGCCATACAAACTGTCAATATTAAATCGATAATATTGAATCGGACGATTAAATATTAATCGTTTTGCGCTTTAATAAAATCGATGGCTTTTTGGATACGCGCCAAAGTGCGTTCACGACCGATACCGACCAAGGTTACATCCATTGACGGCGATTGACCAGAACCTGTTACGGCGACGCGTAACGGCATTCCCACTTTCCCCATGCCCAATTCCAATTCGGCGGCGGTTTGTTCGATGGCTTCATGCGTACTATGCAAATCCCAAACGGAAAGTGCGGTCAGTTTTTCTTTTACTTTTTCCAACGGCTCGATTGCTGCGGTTTTAAAGTGTTTTTTCACCGCACTTTCATCAAAACTGTCAAAATCTTCAAAGAAATAACGACTTGATGCCGCCATCTCTTTTAATGTTTTGCAACGTTCCGCCAACATTGTCACGATTTCCGTTAATGCGGGACCGTCGGAAATATCAATCCCTTGATCCTGATAATGCCAAGCCAAATGCTGCGCCACATATTCAGGCGGTAATTCGCGGATATAATGGTGGTTTAGCCATAATAATTTATCCGTATTAAAAGCACTGGCGGATTTGCTGACGGAATGAATATCAAACAACTTAATCATTTCGTCACGAGTGAAAATTTCCTGATCGCCATGCCCCCAGCCCAAACGGACAAGGTAATTAACCAAGGCTTCCGGTAAATAGCCGTCATCGCGATATTGCATCACGCTGACTGCACCGTGACGTTTGGAAAGCTTCTGCCCGTCATCGCCGTTAATCATCGAAACGTGCGCATAAACGGGAATCGGCGCGCCCAAAGCTTTTAATATATTAATTTGGCGCGGCGTATTATTAATATGATCTTCACCGCGGACTACATGAGTAATACCCATATCCCAGTCGTCCACCACCACACAAAAATTATAAGTCGGCGCACCGTCGCTGCGACGGATAATCAAATCATCCAATTCGCCGTTGCTGATTTCAATACGACCGCGCACGGCATCTTCAAATACCACGGAACCTTCCGTCGGATTTTTAAAGCGCACTACGTGCGGCTCATTCGGAGAGTGGTTGTGATCGTGTAAACAATGGCGATCATAACGCGGTTTTTCTTTATTGGCTTCTTGTTCGCTACGTAGTTTTTCCAAACGTTCTTTCGAGCAATAACAACGATAAGCCAGCCCTTGTTCTATCATTTGTTCAATCACTTGGTTATAACGATCAAAACGTTTGGTTTGATAATAAGGTCCGTGTTCCCAAGTTAATTTTAACCATTCCATTCCCTCTAAAATCGCCGCCGTAGCTTCCGGTGTGGAACGTTCTAAATCGGTATCTTCAATACGCAACACAAATTCGCCCTGATTATGTTTTGCATATAACCAAGAATAAAGCGCCGTTCTCGCTCCGCCGACATGCAAATAACCGGTCGGACTCGGCGCAAAACGGGTGCGTACTTTAACGTTAGGATCTAAATTAAACAATGCTTCTGGCTTCATTTTATAACCTTTAAATATCACAAAAAATTTGGCGGTATTGTACTACGAGTCGCATAAATTCTTAATAAAAAATTAAATTTAGTGACTATTTTTAAAACAATTGACCGTAATTCCATAAAAATCGGTTGACTAAATACAACGAGTATTTATAATGCAGCCCTACAACGCAAGGGCGATTAGCTCAGTTGGGAGAGCACCTCCCTTACAAGGAGGGGGTCACTGGTTCGAGACCGGTATCGCCCACCACTTTTAAACCGATGGTTGTTAATAAAAGTATCTTGTGTTGTTGTCAATTTAAGTTTAAGTGGGCGATTAGCTCAGTTGGGAG
>JBHBXR010000086.1:0-3868 GCA_041795785.1 Mesocricetibacter sp. | reverse complement strand
TATTTATCCTGCAATAAAACAAGCTGTTTTTCGACCGCACTTAGCATACCGCGTAGGATATTCAATTCGTTTTTCTTCACGTCCGCCCGCTGATACAAACATCTCAATTTTTGCATAACTCCTTGATTTTGAATAAAACCAAGTGTTTGATAAAGCCGTTCCGTATGAGCAAAAAAGTATTCCATTTCTTCTGCCGTCGGATATTGTCCAGCGTTTGAATCGGTATCTTCTATCGCAATAACAGGCTGCCCGTTTTGCTGTAAATACGCCATCCGCAGTTCATAACAAATCAGTTGCACCGCCATCGCCAAATTCAAAGAAGAATAATCGGGATTGGCGGGAACGGTTAAATGATAGCGACATTTGAGCAATTCTTCATTGGTTAATCCGATCCGCTCCCGCCCGAAAACAACGGCAATCCGCTCGTTCTGCGCAGCCCGTTCAAGGGCTTTCATCCCGCATTCGCGAGGCTCGATTAAGCTGTTTTGCATATGACGCAAGCGGGCGCTGGTGCCAATCACTAACGAACAATCCGCCACCGCTTGATCAAATGTCGGCACAATCACCGCTTGTCGAACCACATCTTCCGCCCCTGCCGCCAAGGCAATCGCTTGTTCGTCAATGCCTTGTTTTGGTGCAACCAAATACAGCTGTGTCAAGCCCATCGTTTTCATCGCCCGCGCGGCGGAACCGATATTACCGCTGTGGGAAGTTTCGACTAATACGATTCGGATATTGTTCAACATAGCATTTGTATTCAGAGTAAAATTTGTGGTTATTCTATCATAATACCCTTCGGATTCAGTCAGGTTTGTGAAATTTATTTTACTTTCCGAAGCGCGAAAACACTGGTCAACTGATTAAAAAATAACTATAATGCACACCTTTATTATGTTCTTTAGAAAATCTGGTGGATTATGAACCCAATGTTAAATATTGCGATTCGTGCGGCACGGAGAGCGGGCAATGTGATTGCCAAAAACTATGAACGCCGCGATGATGTTGAAACCACACTGAAAAGTGCCAATGATTATGTGACTAACGTGGACAAGGCTGCTGAAGCCGCTATCATTGAGATTATCCGTAAATCTTATCCCGAACATACCATTATCACCGAAGAAAGCGGTGCGCTGGAAGGAAAAGACAACGATGTGCAATGGGTGATTGATCCATTAGACGGCACCACCAATTTTGTCAAAGCTTTCCCTCATTTTTCCGTTTCCATTGCCATTCGCGTAAAAGGTCGCACAGAAGTCGGCGTGGTTTACGATCCTATCCGCAACGAACTGTTCACCGCCGTACGTGGTGAAGGCGCAAAATTAAATGAAATGCGCTTACGCGTGGATAACAAAAAAGAATTGTCCGGCACGGTGTTAGCGACCGGTTTTCCGTTTAAACAAACCAAATTTATGCCGCTGCAGTTCGCTATGATGAACAGCTTAATTGAAGACTGTGCCGATTTCCGTCGCACAGGATCCGCAGCCTTGGACTTATGCTATGTGGCGGCAGGGCGTGTTGACGGTTATTTTGAATTGGGCGTAAAACCTTGGGACTGCGCCGCCGGCGATTTAATCGTACGTGAAGCGGGCGGGCTGGTTTGTGACTTCAACGGCGGACATAATTACTTAAAAGTAGGACATATCATTGCTGCCGCACCGCGCGTTCTCAAAGAAATTTTAAATAAAATTCAGCCTTGTTTAACAGCTGAATTCAAAAATTAATCGGCAAAAAAGCCAAATTCCCATCAGAATTTGGCTTTTATTTTAGCTTTTACTTGCTAACCATCTCTCTAATTTTTCCGTTTCACTGAGCCATTGTGTCGTCAACAATTCTACCCATTCGGCAATATTTTCCTTCCAACCGCTCAATTCGGCACGCTGCGCTTGTTCCGCAATCTGCTGAAGATATGTTAACCCGATACTGGCAGTCGCACCTTTGATTTTGTGAGCGCAATCGGTCAGTTCCGAACGATGAGCGGGATCTTGTTGATAACGTATGAATGCCGTTTGTAAGTCCGCGATATATTCGGGCATAATTTGTTTAAACAAAGAGAGATTATCCTTTACGAACTGCACGCCGAGCATAGCAATCAGATCGTTTAACATCACAAAATCAGCCTCAAAATCGACCGCACTTTGACCGGGTTCTTTATTTACCGGCGCTAAAAAAACCGAGTTATCCGCTTCACCGAAATAGTCCGATAAACAACGGTTTAATGCTTTCACGGACAACGGTTTACGCAATACATCATCCATTCCCTGTTGCTGATATTCTGCTTTGCTGTGCATAATATTCGCCGTCAATGCAATCAGCGGCGGCAAAAAGTCATATATGCCTTCTTCATATTTTTGCCGCAAATGCTGCGCAACCTGAAAGCCGCTCATGTCCGGCAGCTGAATATCCAATAACACTAAGTCATAAATATTCCGCTCAAATTTCTCTATCGCCTGCTGCCCGCTCATTGCCACATCAACTTGATACCCCTGCTTTTCCAATACCGACTTGGCAACAATCACATTCAATTCAATATCTTCTACCAATAAAACGCGCAAATCGGCAATACTCGGCACAATTTGTTTACTTAGCGGACTGCCGGACTCTTCCGCCCGGATACGAAGCAGAAAAGTAGAACCTTGTCCCAACTCGCTTTTAACGGTTAAATCACCGTCCATTAATGTAGCAATCTGTTTTGCAATCGCCAACCCGATGCCGCTACCGGCCGGTTTACACTTATTATGTTCCACCTGATAATACATGGTAAAAATTTTATCCAGTTCATCATGCGGAATGCCTTGCCCGCTATCACTGACGGCAAAAAGATATTCATTTTCCCCGGCACGCTGTACATCAATGCCGATCAATCCTTTTTCCGTAAATTTAGTCGCATTACTTAGCAAATTCCATAACACCTGACTTAATCTGGTATTATCCAACATTAAAAAATGCGGCAAATTTTCACCGCACTTTAGTGTAAATTGCAGATGTTTTTGCTCCGCCATCAAACGACTGATATTTTCAATATCATTTAAAAAAGCATAAAAATCCGTTTCCTGTTTGTGCAATTCAATTCTGCGTCCGTCAATTTTTTCTAAATCAATAATATCATTGAAAATATGTCCCAACGAAATCGCACTGACACTGATTGTTTTCAAATAATTACGCTGCTGCTCCGATAAATTGCCGTCTAATAAAATCCGACTAAGACCAATAATCCCGTTCAACGGTGTACGTAATTCATGGCTGATAGTTGCCATTAATGCCGTTTTATCTCGGTTGGTCTGCGCCAAACGTCGTTCAGCCAAAATTCGTTCTTGAATTTCTTGTTGTAATTCCTTAACCGAGCGGGCTAAATTAATACGTGATAATTCTAATTTTTCCACTAATAACGTAAAAAAGTAAATTACGAAAGGCGCGGAAATCAAACCGAAAGTAATAGAACGGGCTAAATCCCCCCAGTGGATCTCACCGATAATAAAAATGCTGAGCAGAATTTGAGTCAGCACGGCTAAAATCGCAAGCAATGTAATCCCAAGCAAAGAGAACTTTAAACGACCTAATTTAATCACCCAATCAATATATTTTTGTGCAAAGTATCTAAGATTTTTCATAACTGTTTCTGTTAAAAGATAAATTGTTTTATTCTAACACTGATAGGATTAAAGTGCGGTCGTTTTTCAACAAGTTTTGTGAATCAAAATATAATGTGCCTTTTGTCTTATATAAATCCTAAAAACAAAAAAACCGCAAGTCTCTCAACTCACGGTCTCTTATCTATCCGGTTTCCTACATCCATCCGGTTCTCTATATCTATCACAATAAATCCCTGGCGGTGACCTACTCTCACATGGGGAACCCCCACACTACCATC
>JBHBXR010000085.1:0-2734 GCA_041795785.1 Mesocricetibacter sp. | reverse complement strand
TTGCCGACGGAATCCGTTCAGAAGGACATTAACGCCCTGATCGAACAACCTCCGATTTCACTACAAACGGCATTAAACGGCAGTCTCGGACAGGGATGGAAAACCCTTTATTTGGGTGAAATCGGTGCGGGCAAAGTGGGCGGAATCATAAAAGTTGCCCGTATTCAAGATTCGGATGCGTTACTGAATTTAGCGAATCAACAGGATATTTATTGGCAGGATAAACCCTCTCATCTTAATCGGGCTTTTCAACAAGCAAGGGATCAGGCGGCTTGGCTGAAAGTATTGTCTTTTCTGTTTGCCGGTTTGTTATTATGGCGCTTGTTTGGTATAAAAAGTGCGGTCAAAATTTTGCTTATTCCGTTAACGGCGATCATCATCACAATTGCCTGTTTCGGTTGGCTGAATATGCCGATCAGCCTGTTTGCCATGTTCGGATTATTATTGGTTTCCGCTATCGGTATTGATTACACCGCGTATATGCACACGGCACAAGAGCCTTTGCACAATAAGCGCGGTGCGGTATTATTGGCAGCGACGACAACGGTAATTTCCTTTGCTTTGTTGGGGTTAAGCGCTACGCCTGCGGTAGTGGCGTTCGGTTTAAGCGTAAGCATCGGGGTTACGGTCAGCGTGTTAATTACATTTAGATTTTTGCGTTAATTATTTGGAGAATACAAATGGAACAATTTGATGTCGTAGTGATTGGCGCCGGTCCTTCCGGTTCGGTTTCCGCTTCTTTACTGAAGCAAAAAGGCTTGAATGTTTGTGTACTGGAAAAACAGCATTTTCCGCGTTTTGTTATCGGTGAAAGTCTGCTTCCTCATTGTATGGAAATTTTGGAAGCCGCCGGATTAGCGGATGCGGTACATGCCGAGCCGAGTTTCCAATTTAAAAACGGTGCGGCATTCACTTGGGGTAATCGTTATACTTATTTTGATTTCACCGATAAGTTTACTCTCGGTCCGGGTACGACTTATCAGGTGCGTCGCGGCATTTTCGATAAAATTTTAATTGATGAAACAGCGAAAAAAGGCGTTGATGTCCGTTTCGGACACGAAGTGTTAGCGTTTGATAATGCGGGTGAGTCGGCAAAATTGCAGGTACGCACCGAAACAGGTGAACAATACGAATTAACGGCTAAATTTGTGCTGGATGCCAGCGGCTACGGCAGAGTTTTACCGCAATTATTGGATTTGGAAACGCCGTCTCATTTACCCGCCCGTGTAGCCCGCTTTACCCATATTGACGACAATATCAGCGCAGAGGATTTCGATCGCAATAAAATTTTAATTACTACGCATCCGCAACATCGTGATGTGTGGTTGTGGTTGATTCCTTTTGCGGACAACCGTTGTTCTATCGGTGTCGTCGGCTTGCCCGAAACCCTTGAGGGTGACAATGAAACCGTGTTGAAAAAATTTGCCCTTGAATGCCCGATGTTGAAACGCATTTTGGCGAATGCCAACTGGGAAAACGAATTTCCGTTCCGCAATATTCAAGGCTATTCCGCCAATGTAAAAGCTTTACACGGTCGTCATTTTGCTTTATTGGGCAATGCGGCGGAGTTTTTGGATCCGGTCTTTTCCTCCGGGGTGACCATAGCCTTACATTCCGCATTATTGGCTGCCGACTTGGTAGATCGTCAATTAAAAGGCGAATGCGTTGACTGGCAGAAACAGTTTGCCGAGCCGTTGATGGTGGGGGTAAACGCATTCCGTACTTACGTTACGGGTTGGTATAACGGTTCGTTCCAAGATGTGATCTACGCTAAAAATCCGCAACCGGAAATCCGTCAAATGATTTCTTCCATTCTTGCCGGTTATGCGTGGGATGAAAATAATCCGTTTGTGGCAAAATCCGATCAGCGCTTAAAAGCATTGGCTGAAATTTGCGGCACCGCAACGCAAGATTAATATTGTATGTCGGTGCGGTTTTTTTGCTTGCACCGACTTTTACTATTTAGATTATATGGTTAAATCACTTTATTATCTGATTATTATATTTTGTTTAGCAGCTTGTTCGTCCTTTCCGCAAGTCGAGCGGTTGCCTTTACAATCCGTCGAAACCCGCTTATTCAAAGTCGAACAATTACAACCGAAAAGCGAAATTGGTTTACTTGCCGTACAATTTTCGGCGGAACAATGGCGTTGGGTGCATACGGATCCGCTCGGTGCGCCGATTGCCCGTTTATTACTAACCAAACAAGGGTGGCAAAATGACGGCTTTGTGATGCCGAACCGCCAAGCGCAGCAGCTTTATTCGGCGTTAGCGACGGCTTTAAACCCGACTCAACCGTTGTTTCGGTTTAGTGATATTCAACATACTGCAAGCGGTCGGATTTACTCAATAAATGACCAAGAAGTGTGGCGTATCTCACAACAACAAAATCAATTTCGGATTACACTTGCCGACGGGAGTCAATGGCAAATCGAGCCTTTAGAACAATAGGGGATTACGTGGATAGATTTTATTTAAGCCGACCGGCGATTGTCAGTAGTTTAGGCGAAGGCATTGAAACACATTTAAGCCAATTGTTAAACGGTGTCGAATCACCGTTAACGCAATCGGATAAGGTTTTTCGCGATCATCAAATTCAAGGCAAAGCCGGGGTGTTCGGTGAATGTCGTTTTCCGTTAAGAGCATTTCCTGAAAACGTGGCAAAAATTCATCATAGCCGTAACAACCAACTGCTGTGGCAAGCCTTAGCACAGATTGAACCGCAAATTCAGGC
>JBHBXR010000084.1:0-6194 GCA_041795785.1 Mesocricetibacter sp. | reverse complement strand
TGTTCGAGCAGTGACACCTGCTACAAACAGCTCAATGAGTTTACTTTGTTTATGCTGACTTAGACGACTTTTTCTCATTTGGTTATCTTAACCTAAATAGAGTTTTTAGTCGTTATCTAGGACAGCCCCTTTTATTTTTTACGCAATCAGTTGAATTCCGACGAACATTCCCCCATTTTCTTTGTCATATAGAATACCGAATTTAATCGTTCGGACTCGTCTTACTTTTATTTAGGAAGGAAACATAATGAAAAAAAGAAATTTTGCTTTAACTGCCATTGCACTCGGATTAAGCGTTTTAACCACCTCTAATTTCAGCTCTGCCGCATTACCCGATGTTGTTGAAGGTCAAACCGTGCCGAGCCTAGCGCCAATGCTACAAAAAGTCCTGCCCTCCGTAATTTCCATTGCAGTGGAAGGCACTCAACAAGGTACACAGCCGGATCCCGGCATTCCGGAGGAATTCCGTTATTTCTTCGGTGACGATTTCTTCGGCGGTCGTTCCGGTCCGCGTAATTTTAAAGGGATCGGTTCCGGTGTAATTATTAATGCGGAAAAGGGCTATGCGCTAACCAATAATCATGTTATTGACAGTGCGGATAAAATCACCGTCAAACTGGAAGACGGCAGAGAATTTAAAGCAAAAGTCATCGGCAAAGACGAATTATCCGATGTGGCGTTAATCCAATTGGAAAATCCGAAAAATCTGACCGCAATCAAAATGGCGGACAGCGACAAATTACGCGTCGGTGATTTCACCGTTGCCATCGGTAATCCTTTCGGCTTAGGACAAACCGTCACTTCCGGTATCGTCTCGGCATTAGGACGTTCCACAGGTTCCGACAGCGGTTCGTATGAAAACTTTATCCAAACCGATGCTGCCGTCAATCGCGGTAATTCGGGCGGTCCGTTGATCAACTTGCAAGGCGAATTGATCGGTATCAATACGGCGATTATTTCGCCAAGCGGCGGCAATGCAGGTATCGCATTCGCCATTCCGAGCAATATGGCAAACAATTTGGTACAACAAATTCTCGATCACGGCGAAGTTCGTCGCGGTTTACTGGGTATTAAAGGCGGCGAATTAAATGCGGATTTGGCAAAAGCCTTTAATATTGATGCCCAACAAGGCGCTTTTGTCAGTGAAGTTATTCCGGGTTCCGCCGCAGAAAAAGCCGGTTTGAAAGCAGGTGACGTGATTGTTGCGATGAACGGTCAAAAAGTGGCAAGTTTTGCCGAAATGCGCGCCAAAATTGCCACAGCAGGCGCCGGTAAAGAAATCGAATTAACTTATTTGCGCGACGGTAAATCGGAAAACGTGAAAGTCACCTTACAATCCGATGAACAAACCAAAACCAGCGCCAATACGCTAATTCCGGGTTTAGAAGGCGCCGAATTAAGTAATTATGATGAAAACGGCAGAAAAGCCGTTGTCGTCAGCAAAGTAGCGCAAAATTCACCGGCGGCGCGTTACGGCTTAAAAGAAGGCGATTTAGTGGTTGGTGTCAACCGCCAACCGATAGAAAACCTGTCGCAGTTACGCAAAATATTAAATGACAAACCTTCAGTTGTGGCATTAAATATTTTACGCGGCAACAGTAATTTTTATTTGCTTATTCAATAAAATCTTTTCATTTAGATAATATTTATCTACAATTAGGCAAATTAATAATAAAAAGTGCGGTCATTTTTTACTGCACTTTTCCATAATAACATTAAGGCTTAATAGTAGGTATCATTATGAAATTACTCAAATCCGCCGTATTAATTTTTCTTTCCGCCCTATTTGTCGCCAATTCTGTCAATGCCGAAGCGGAAAAGAAAAACGAACAACAAAATTCCCAAAAATCCGCCCAGCAAAATAGCAAGAAAAATCAACAAGTTAAAAAGAAACAAACTGAAGATAAAAATCTGAAACAGTTTAACACTAATGTATCCATCCGCCTTGTAAGCGCGCAAGTGATTAATCAAAACCAGAAACAAATTTTTGAATTAATTTATTCCGTTGAAAACAAAGCCAACAAGAGAGATATTAAATCCGTTAATTGGGTCGGCGCTTTTCTCTATAATAATGAGGTTTTCTTTGCCCAAGATATTCCGATTATATTCGAGCGACCTTTAAAAAGAAAAACCAAAAATAATGTGACGGTAACGATACCTTTTGAGCTAATCCCGGCACAAGCTCAAGCAATTTTACTTAATCCGCAAACGAAAATTAACAACCTTGTCGGCGCCAAAAATATTACTTTCACCAACGGCGCTAAAATTGAAGTAAAATAGTTCCTTTTACGAAGGTCTTATGATAAAAATAAGACCTTTTTTATAAGGAAAATATTATGCTGCCAACACTTCACTCTATTCATCTGTATCCGATTAAATCCACCTTAGATCATCCCGTTTCTCAGGCTGTCGTACAAACACAGGGGCTCGCTTTCGACCGCGAATTTATGCTTACCGAGCCGAACGGAAAGTTTATCAGCGCGCGAAAAGAAGCGGCGCTATATCATTTCTCCGCGATTCCCGTCCCTTTCGGTTTATATATTACGCATAACGACGGCAGCCGGCTTGTCGTGAATTATCGGGATTTTATTCAATCACAAGATTGCGAAGTGTGGGGAACGGAATTCGCCTCTTTTGTGGCTGCGGATGAGATTAATCGCTGGTTCAGTGAGAAAATCGGGCGTAACGTTCAATTACGTTGGTTAGGCGAACAAAGTCGGCGACGAATTAAGCGCTTTCCCGATAATCCGTTGTCCTTTGCCGACGGCTATCCTTTGTTGCTGACCAATACCAAGTCATTGGAAGCATTGCAAAATCATTGCCCTCATCCGATTAAAATGGCGCAGTTTCGTCCGAATATCGTGATTGAAGGCAATGCTCCGTTTGAGGAACAACAATGGAACAAAATTCAGATCGGAGAGGTGATGTTTTTACACACCAAACCTTGTGAGCGTTGTGTACTCACCACTAGAGATCCGGATAACAACGAATTACATCCCCAAATGGAACCCTTCCGCACCTTGAAAAAAGTAAATCCAAATGAAGAAGGAAAACCTATTTTCGGCATTAATTTATTACCCTTAAACAGCGGTATTATTCGTGTCGAAGATAAGGTTAACATATTGTTTTACAGAACATAATCTATAAAAGTGCGGTCAAAAAAATTTGTGTTTTTTTGCCTCGTTTATCGTTTAAATTTCTTCATAAAAATTGACCGCACTTTTGCTTTTTTACAACTGTTTAAATTTTAGCTATCCGCACTTTTATCATTAATCAATTTTTTGTTATTTATAAATAAGTTATTTTCTGTCAATAATCCGATCCGAAATTTAATGCTTGAATTTCACTCCTCAACACACTATCTTGTATCGAATTTTTTATTTTCACCTATATATTGTGTTTACACATACTTTTACAACGGGTTTTTCAAGGCTATGAATAAAGCATTAATGGTCACTAAACGTGACGGACAATTAGAACCAATCGATCTGGATAAAATTCACCGCGTGATTACTTGGGCGGCGGAAGGGCTGGACAACGTTTCCGTTTCCCAAGTAGAGCTGCGTTCCCATATTCAATTCTACGAGGGAATTCGCACCTCCGATATTCACGAAACCATTATTAAAGCCGCCGCTGATTTAATCAGTAAAGATACGCCCGATTATCAATATCTTGCCGCCCGTTTGGCGGTATTCCATTTGCGTAAAAAAGCCTACGGGCATTTCGATCCGCCGCGTTTATATGATCACGTCAAAAAATTAGTACGCATGGGCAAATACGATGAAGCCCTACTCACCGATTATTCCCGCGAAGAATGGGACGAAATGGACGGCTATCTCGATCACTGGCGCGATATGACCTTTTCTTATGCCGCAGTCAAACAGTTGGAAGGTAAATATTTGGTGCAAAACCGCGTAACCGGCGAAATCTACGAATCGGCGCAATTTCTTTATCTTTTGGTTGCCGCCTGTTTGTTTTCCAAGTATCCGCAGGAAACCCGCTTGGATTATATTCGTCGGTTTTATGATGCAACGTCCACGTTCAAAATTTCCTTACCGACACCGATTATGGCGGGCGTGCGTACGCCGACGCGTCAATTCAGTTCCTGCGTATTAATCGAATGCGGCGACAGCCTTGATTCCATTAATGCCACCGCGGCGGCGATTGTAAAATATGTTTCGCAACGCGCCGGTATCGGGATCAACGCCGGTAGAATCCGCGCGCTCGGCAGCCCGATTCGCGGCGGTGAAGCCTTCCATACCGGCTGTATTCCGTTTTATAAACATTTCCAAACCGCAGTAAAATCCTGCTCGCAAGGCGGTGTACGCGGCGGTGCGGCAACGGTGTATTATCCGATGTGGCACTTGGAAGTGGAAAGCCTGTTGGTATTGAAAAATAACCGCGGCGTGGAAGACAACCGCGTGCGTCATATGGACTACGGCGTACAACTTAATAAATTGATGTATCAACGCTTAATCAAAGGCGGGGATATTACCCTGTTCAGCCCATCCGATGTGCCGGGATTGTATAATGCCTTCTTTGCCGATCAGGATAAATTCGAACAACTTTACACCCAATACGAACAAGATCCGAGTATTCGTAAACGCACAGTGAAAGCGGTGGAATTGTTCTCGCTGTTAATGCAGGAACGCGCCTCCACCGGACGTATTTATATTCACAACGTGGATCACTGTAACACTCATTCGCCGTTCGATCCTGCGCTGGCACCGGTGAAACAATCCAACCTCTGTTTGGAAATCGCCCTACCGACCAAACCGTTGGAACACATTCACGATGAAAACGGCGAAATTGCCCTTTGTACGCTATCCGCTTTTAACTTAGGTACGCTGGAAAATTTAGACGAACTGGAAGGTTTGGCGGATTTAGCCGTACGCGCATTAGATGCCTTATTGGATTATCAGGATTATCCGGTGAAAGCGGCTTATCGCGGTTCTATGGGACGCCGTTCGCTCGGTATCGGTGTGATCAACTACGCCTATTATTTAGCCAAAAACGGCGTACGTTATTCCGACGGCAGTGCCAACGATTTAACCCATCGCACTTTTGAAGCCATTCAATACTATTTATTGAAAGCCTCTATGAATTTGGCGAAAGAACAGGGTGCGTGCGAATATTTCCACGAAACCACTTATGCTAAAGGCATTCTGCCGATTGATACTTATAAAAAAGATATTGACAGCCTGACTAAAGAACCGTTGCATTACGACTGGGAAACCTTGCGTAGAGAGATTCAGGAATTCGGTTTGCGTAACTCCACACTGACCGCCTTAATGCCGTCGGAAACTTCGTCACAGATTTCCAACGCTACCAACGGCATTGAACCGCCGCGCGGTCATGTGAGCGTGAAAGCGTCCAAAGACGGCATTCTCAAACAAGTGGTGCCTGATTACGAAAACCTCAGCGAAAACTACGAACTGTTATGGGATATTCCGAATAACGACGGTTACTTACAATTAGTGGGTATTATGCAGAAATTCGTCGATCAGGCGATTTCCGCCAACACCAACTACGATCCGAAACGCTTTGAAGACGGCAAAGTGCCGATGAAACGCTTACTCGGCGATTTACTGACTGCTTATAAATACGGCTTAAAAACCCTTTACTACCAAAACACCCGCGACGGCGCCGAAGACGCTCAGGAAGACCTGGACGACGGCTGCGCAAGCGGGGCGTGTAAGATTTAGTTAAATCAACCCTTAAATAAAGTGCGGTTAAAATTGACCGCACTTTGTAAAAACAGAGGAAATCAACATGGCATACACCACTTTCTCACAAAACAAAAACGATCAACTCAAAGAACCGATGTTCTTTGGTCAAAACGTCAACGTAGCCCGTTACGATCAGCAAAAATACGAAACCTTTGAAAAGTTGATTGAAAAACAACTTTCTTTCTTCTGGCGTCCGGAAGAAGTGGACGTGTCGCAAGATCGGATTGACTATCAGGCATTACCGGAACATGAAAAACATATTTTTATCAGTAACTTAAAATATCAAACTCTGTTGGATTCCATTCAAGGGCGCAGCCCGAACGTGGCGTTATTGCCGCTGGTATCGATTCCCGAATTGGAAACTTGGATCGAAACTTGGACTTTCTCGGAAACCATTCATTCCCGTTCTTATACGCATATTATTCGTAATATCGTCAACGATCCGTCCGTGGTGTTTGACGATAT
>JBHBXR010000083.1:0-5380 GCA_041795785.1 Mesocricetibacter sp. | reverse complement strand
TGCAAAAACCAATCCAAAGCAAAACGTCCGCCCGAACCCGACCCGCCGCGCTCGCGTTTGCCGTCTTTTTCCACCAGTACGGAAATCGATAAACGGATAAGCGGACGAATATCCGCCGCTAAGGTGCCGTCCGTCGCCACAATCAACACTTCTTCATATACGGCACTCAACGCAGCGGAAACCTGCGTCACATAAGGGCTTTCCGCCCGCGCGCTTTTATCCACCAAATGCAACAACTCGATTTTTTTCTCTTTACTCAAACTGTCTAACGGATTGATTGCGGCATAACGCAAAATAGGATCCACCCGATTAAACCCGACCGGTGTAATAATTTTCCCTTGTTGTGTTTGCGCAATGCCTTTCACCGCCTCGGCACATTGCTGTAAATTCAGCAAATCGATTTGATCGGAGTAAGCGAAACCTGTTTTCTCACCGCTCACCGCACGCACACCGACACCGCGATCAATATGAAAACCGCCTTCTTTGATAATACCGTCTTCCAACACCCAGTTTTCATCTTGACTGAGTTGAAAATACAGATCCGCGTAGTCAATGTTGCGATGGGAAAGCTGATCGAAAATATTAGATAAATCTTGCATAGCAAGATTAGAAGGGGTTAAAAGTGTTTCAGTGACTTGGTTTAGCATTAGTTTCTCTTTATTTTTTATCGTTAATTCAGATTTAATCATCTCTTCCTTCATATCAAAGGAAGAGTTTCAACTTGTCGCAAAATTATAAAAGTGCGGTCGTTTTTTGCAACGTTTTTTCACAAAAAACCAACCGCACTTTCATTGAGCCCAATTGAACGACTTTTTTCTAAACGGATTTAAGCAGCAGAATCACATCACCACCACATCAAATTGATCCTGATTATAAAACACTTCCGTTTTAACCTGAATTTGTTTGCCGATAAACACTTCCAATTCCGCCAGTAAGCCGCCCTGACTTTCTTCGTTGATCAAATAATCCGCTACGGCTCTGGAGGCGTAAACCACAAATTGCTCGCTGGCGAATAAATGATGAACCCGAATGATTTCACGCATAATTTCATAACATACGGTTTCCACGGTTTTAATTTGTCCGCGCCCTTTACAAACCGGACATTCGCCGCAAAGAACGTGCTCCAAACTTTCGCGGGTGCGTTTGCGAGTCATTTCCACCAAACCCAGTTGAGTAAAACCGTTAACATTGGTTTTCACCCGATCTTTCGACAACGCCTCTTCCAATGACTGAATCACGCGGTTACGATGTTCATCGGTTTGCATATCGATAAAATCAATAATGATAATGCCGCCCAAATTGCGCAGTTGTAACTGTTGGGCAATGGCTTGAGTAGCTTCAATATTGGTATTGAAAATGGTTTCTTCCAAATTGCGGTGACCGACAAAAGCGCCGGTGTTAATATCAATGGTGGTCATCGCTTCGGTTTGTTCAATGATCAGATAACCGCCCGATTTCAAATTAACCCGTTTATTCAGCGCGGTTTGAATGGCGCTTTCTACGCCGTAAACGTCAAACAAAGGTTGTTTGCCGGAATAAAGCACCAAATGTTCGGTTAAATCAGGCATAAATTCTTCGGTAAATTGTTTGACTTCGGCAAAACAGAGTTTGGAATCAATGCGGATTTTTTCGATCTCCGTGCCGACAAAATCGCGCAACACCCGCTGCGCCAATGCCAATTCACCGTATAACATTGATTTTGTAGGATATTTTATGCGACGTTCCATCACTTTACGCCACAACCGTTTTAGGAAATCCGCATCCTGTTTTAATTCGTGTTCGGATACGCCTTCCGCCGCCGTGCGGATAATATAGCCGCCCAGTTCGTCGCAGTAAGGCTCGACCAATGCTTTTAAGCGGGCGCGTTCTTCTTCGCTTTCAATACGTTGCGAAACGCCGACATGGCTGTTTTCCGGCATAAACACCAAATAACGGGAGGGCAACGTAATATCCGTCGTTAAACGCGCGCCTTTGGTGCCGAGCGGATCTTTTACCACTTGCACGACAATATCCTGCCCTTCGCGCACCAATTCGGAAATATCTTTTACTACAAATTGTTTTTTCTCGTTTTCATCCACGCATTCGGTATGGGAAACAATATCGGAAGCGTGCAAAAACGCCGCCTTCTCCAAACCGATATCCACAAAAGCCGACTGCATTCCCGGCAACACGCGGGTGACTCTGCCTTTATAAATATTACCGACAATACCGCGTTTCGCCTGACGCTCAATATGAACTTCTTTTAAAATCCCCGTATCAATCAACGCAATGCGCGTTTCATTAGGGGTCACGTTCACTAATAATTCAACAGCATTCATAAAAAACACCTGAAAATTCATTAAAATTGAAAAATTTTTATTAATTCTTAGTCTAGCTAAAAGGAAAATAGAATAACAGAGCTAATTATTGTAAGATATGACCTTTCTCAAATTTATGCCAATTAATATAAAAAAATTGCGAGGTCAGAATGTTTGGATTGGATCCAACAATTGCTACATTTACGATTTATATTCTCGGAATGTTACTTATCGGTTTCATTGCTTATCGTTACACCAATAATTTATCCGATTATATCTTGGGCGGACGCCGTTTAGGCAGTTTCGTTACTGCCATGTCCGCCGGCGCGTCCGATATGTCCGGCTGGTTATTAATGGGATTACCGGGAGCCGTTTATATGGCGGGTTTGGTGGAAGGCTGGATCGCCATCGGTTTAACCATTGGCGCCTATTTCAACTGGCTGTTCGTGGCGGGACGTTTGCGCGTTTATACGGAATTTAACAATAACGCGTTGACTCTGCCCGAATATTTCCACCACCGCTTTGGTACGTCGCATAATTTACTAAAAATTGTCTCCGCCACCATTATTTTGGTGTTCTTCACCATTTACTGCGCATCGGGCGTGGTTGCCGGAGCGAAATTGTTCCAGAATTTATTTTCTATCGAATATTCGACCGCACTTTGGTACGGCGCCTTTGCCACCATCGCTTACACCTTTATCGGCGGTTTTCTAGCGGTGAGTTGGACGGATACCATTCAGGCGACATTAATGATCTTCGCCTTGATTTTAACGCCGGTGTTCGTATTAATCAGTATCGGCGGCGTTGATCAAATGTCCGTCGTGTTGCAACAAGCGGAAACCGCCATGCAGAAAGATTTCACCGATATGTTTAAAGGCACCACCTTTATCGGCTTACTCAGCCTTGCCGCTTGGGGATTGGGTTACTTCGGACAACCGCATATTCTGGCGCGTTTTATGGCGGCACATAGTGCAAAATCCCTCACTCGCGCAAGAAAAATCAGTATGACCTGGATGGTATTATGTCTGGCGGGTGCAATCGGCATCGGCTTCTTCGGTATGGTGTATTTCTATGCCAACCCGCAAATCGCCACCATAACCCGCAGTGAACCGGAACAGGTTTTTATCGAACTGTCCAAGTTATTGTTTAACCCTTGGCTGGCGGGCATTTTACTTTCCGCCATTTTAGCGGCGGTGATGAGCACCTTAAGCTGCCAGTTATTAATTTCTTCCAGCGCAATTACGGAAGATTTTTACAAGGGTTTTATCCGCCCGAAAGCCTCCGAACAGGAATTAGTCTGGTTGGGACGCGTAATGGTGTTGGTGATCGCCGCCATTGCCATTTGGATCGCACAAGACGAAAACAGCAAAGTGTTAAAACTGGTGGAATTCGCTTGGGCGGGCTTCGGTAGCGCCTTCGGACCGGTAGTCTTGTTTTCCCTGTTTTGGAAACGGATGACTTCCGCCGGCGCGATGGCGGGTATGTTGACCGGCGCGATTGTCGTATTCGGTTGGAAAAAATGGTTGCCTGAAGACAGCGCATTACACAATGTTTATGAAATGATCCCGGCGTTCGGTTTGGCGGCGGTTGCCGTAGTGGTGGCTTCGCTGCTCTCCAAAAAAACCGGAAGCGCAAATCGTAGAAACTTTTGAACAGGCCGAACAGGCTTATAAAAACGCGTTATGATCGATTTTCGTCCTTTTTATCAACAAATCGCCACCGGTCCGCTCTCCGCTTGGCTGGAAACCTTACCGCTGCAATTAAAACAGTGGGAAAAACAAACGCACGGCGATTATGCCAAATGGGCAAAACTGATTGATTTTCTACCGCACTTGGAAGCCGATCATATCGAACTGAAAAGTGCGGTCAGATCCGAGCGGATTTGTCCGCTGTCCGACGGTCAAAAACAGCGTATTACCTACCTGCTCAAACAATTAATGCCGTGGCGTAAAGGACCTTACGATTTGCACGGCATTTATATCGATTGCGAATGGCGCTCCGATTTTAAATGGCAACGGGTTCTGCCGCATCTGGCGCCGTTGCAGGATCGCCTTATTTTAGATGTGGGTTGCGGCAGCGGCTACCATATGTGGCGGATGCTCGGCGAAGGCGCACAAATGGTGGTGGGAATCGATCCGACGGAACTGTTTTTATGCCAGTTTGAAGCGGTTCGCAAATTACTCAATGACGACCGTCGCGCCAATTTGATCCCGCTCGGCATCGAACAAATGCAACCGCTCGGCGTGTTTGACACAGTGTTTTCCATGGGTGTACTTTATCACCGCAAATCGCCGCTCGATCATCTCAGTCAACTGAAAAGCCAGCTACGCAAAGGCGGCGAATTGGTATTGGAAACCCTCGTGGTGGACGGCGACGTAAACACCGTATTGGTTCCTGCCGATCGTTATGCAAAAATGAAAAACGTGTATTTTATTCCGTCCGTCGACTGCCTGATTAACTGGCTGCAAAAAACCGGTTTCAATAACGTACGTTGTGTGGATGTTGCCCTCACGTCATTACAGGAACAACGCAAAACCGAATGGCTGGAGAACGAAAGCCTGATTGACTTCCTCAACCCACAGGATCACGACAAAACTATCGAAGGTTATCCCGCACCGAAACGAGCAGTGATTTTGGCAAATAAATAAACAATTTTATAAAAATGATGACCAAATTAATTACAAATGATTTTCCCGAAGCATTAATATTATTGGCGATATTAATTTTATGCTTAGCGTTTTCTCAACTCTTCTTAAGAAAATTAGATGTTCTACCAAATCAAGTCATCAATAGAAATTCTACTTTAGACGGTTTAAGGGGAATTTTAGCGCTTTCCGTATTGGCACATCATTTTTATATTACGTACACTTGGAAAACCGGAATAGGTTGGATAAAACCAAATACGTTTTTATTAAACAATTTAGGGAGTGTTTCCGTTTCTTTCTTTTTTCTCATAACCGGTTTTTTATTTATCAATAAATTGCGCGACAGTAACTTAAATTGGAAAAAATTATACTTTTCACGAATTAAACGGATTTTTCCTTTATATGTTTCCGTATTTCTTTTAGTTACCGTCATCACTT
>JBHBXR010000082.1:0-24874 GCA_041795785.1 Mesocricetibacter sp. | reverse complement strand
TTCCAATACCACTTCGCGTACGCTACGCCCTGTTGTGGCACAGATTTTACCGATAACATCGCCGTTGTGGTGACCGATAAATGGATTGAGATAAGTGATGATACCGATGGAATTGAACACATAGTTTTCACAGATCTCTTTGTTGACCGTAATGCCGTCGATACATTTATCGCGCAAATTCACACAAGCGTTGGTGAGAATATCAATGCTTTCAAACATAGCTTGTCCGATAACCGGTTCCATAACGTTAAGCTGTAACTGACCCGCTTCCGCTGCGAAAGTGACGGTTGTATCGTTACCCATCACTTTAAAGCAAACCTGATTTACCACTTCAGGAATCACCGGGTTGACTTTTGCCGGCATAATAGAAGAACCGGCTTGTAATTCAGGCAGATTGATTTCATTCAAACCAGCGCGCGGACCGGATGAAAGCAAACGTAAGTCATTACATACTTTGGATAATTTCACCGCCGTGCGTTTCAATGCGCCGTGCACCATCACATAAGCACCGCAGTCGGAAGTCGCTTCGATTAAGTTCGGGGCAAGTACGCAAGGCAAACCGGTAACTTCCGCCAAGCGTTTCACTACCAATTCGGCATAACCCGGAGGAGTATTTAAACCGGTACCGATTGCAGTCGCACCTAAGTTCACTTCTAAAAGAATTTCCGCAATGCGGGTCAGATTACGCACTTCTTCGTCCAACAATACGGAGAAGGCTTTAAATTCTTGCCCCACTGTCATTGGTACCGCATCTTGTAGCTGGGTGCGTCCCATTTTGAGAATGTTGGCAAATTCTTTCGCTTTATTTTCAAAGCCTTGTTGTAAATAAAGCACTTTTGCCACAAGTTTCATAATGCTGTTATACACCGCAATACGGAAACCGGTCGGATAAGCGTCGTTGGTTGATTGGCTGGCATTGACGTGATCCATCGGGTTCACGTATTGATATTCCCCTTTTTTATGCCCTAACATTTCTAATGCGAGGTTGGCGACAACTTCATTGGTATTCATGTTTACCGATGTACCCGCACCGCCTTGGTAAACGTCGGATGGGAATTGGTCCATACATTTACCCGTTGCCAAAATTTCGTCACAGGCGGCAACAATGGCTTTGGCAATGTCGTCCGGGATTGCGCCCAACTCGCCGTTAGCAAGTGCGGTCGCTTTTTTCACCATTATCATTCCTTTTACAAACTCAGGTACATCAGAGATGGTGACATTTGAAATATTAAAATTTTCTACCGCTCTTAGCGTGTGGATACCCCAGTAAGCATCTGCCGGTACATCGCGCTCACCTAATAAATCTACTTCTTTTCTGGTTAAAGTTGACATATGTTTTCCTCCTTGTGTCACTGATTCTGGACTTATTATAGGCTTTGTTATCCGTTAAAAACCTGATCTTGATCACAAATTTAAATTTAATCATCGAGATATAATTAATTTAATTCATTAGTTTTTTTATTGTGAAAAAAGGAAACGGATATTGATAATGCCAATCAAACCGATTAATTCAGACATTTTGCTTTCCCGTTATTTTTTGGGCAGAATAATGCGAACAATTAACAGCGTATTTAAGGAAACAACATGAGCAAACATTATGATTATATCGCAATCGGTGGTGGCAGCGGCGGTATTGCGTCTATCAACCGTGCGGCGAGTTACGGCAAAAAATGTGCGATTATTGAAGCGAAACATTTGGGCGGAACCTGCGTAAACGTCGGCTGCGTACCGAAAAAAGTGATGTTTTACGGCGCGCAAATTGCCGAAGCGATCAATCATTACGCACCGGATTACGGTTTTGATGTAACGTTGCATAAATTCGATTTCGCCAAATTGGTGGAAAGCCGTCAGGCGTATATCAGCCGTATTCACACTTCTTACAACAATGTATTAGCGAAAAATAATGTGGATGTGATTAACGGGTTTGCCAAATTTGTCAATGCCAATACGGTGGAAGTCAACGGCGAACAGATCACGGCGGATCACATTTTAATCGCCACCGGCGGACGCCCGAGCCGTCCCGACATTAAAGGGGCGGAACATGGCATTGATTCCGACGGCGTATTTGCGTTAAATGCGTTACCGAAACGCGTTGCCGTGGTCGGTGCAGGTTATATTGCGGTGGAATTGGCGGGCGTATTAAACAGTTTGGGAGCGGAAACGCATTTGTTTGTCCGTCAAAACACGCCGATCCGCAGTTTTGATCCGTTAATCATCGATACGTTAGTGGAAGTGCTGACTCAAGACGGTATTACGTTACACAGCAAAGCAATTCCGCAAGAAGTAATTAAAAACGCCGACAGTTCGCTGACCTTGAAACTGGAAGACGGACGCGAAACCGTTGTTGACACTTTGGTTTGGGCTATCGGTCGTGAGCCTGCCACGGATAATATCAACCTCGCCGCAACAGGTGTGGCAACCAACGAACGCGGTTTTATCAAAGTGGATAAATATCAAAACACGAACGTAAAAGGCATTTACGCCGTAGGCGATATTATCGAAGGCGGAATTGAACTGACGCCGGTCGCCGTTGCGGCGGGACGTCGTTTATCCGAACGTTTGTTTAACAACAGACCGACCGAGCATTTGGATTATAACTTAGTGCCGACGGTAGTATTCAGCCATCCACCAATCGGCACGATCGGTCTTACCGAACCGAAAGCCGTTGAACAATACGGCGCAGAGAACGTGAAAGTGTACAAATCTTCTTTCACCCCGATGTACAGCGCCGTAACCCAACACCGTCAGCCTTGCCGTATGAAACTGGTATGTGTCGGTAAAGACGAGAAAATCGTCGGTTTACACGGCATCGGATTCGGCGTAGATGAAATGATCCAAGGTTTTGCCGTTGCCATTAAAATGGGCGCAACCAAAGCGGACTTTGATAACACCGTTGCCATCCATCCGACCGACTCGGAAGAATTTGTCACTATGCGTTAATTTTTATGCTCCGTATGGATTTAACCTGCGGAGCAATATTGTTTTTAAAACCCCCATCTTTTTGACCGCACTTTTCACCTTTAAAACGTGATCTAGATCACAAAATATAAAAATTTGTTGAAAATAATTCTCAACAACTATACGTATGTTTTCCCAATAAATCCAAAAGATTAACCTTATATTTAACGGAAATTTCTCTTTTCTCTCGCCTATTTTAAGGTTGAAATTATAGAAATATCTATATATAGTACTTTTGAATTTTAAATAACACTATATGTAGGAAAATAGTTATGAGTTCATTTTTCGTGATCAAACGTGACGGTTCACGCTCAACCTTCGAGATTCAACGTATTATTAACGCCGTTAAAAAAGCGGCGCAGGCGGTTAATATTCAAGATGAACGTTTTTGTCATCAAATCGGGCAGCAAGTTTGTGAACAGATTTTCAGCCGTTATCAACATGAAATCGACATCAGTCAAATTCAGCAAATCGTCGAAAATCAATTAATGGCAAGCCAATATCCGCAAATTGCGCGCGCTTATATCGAATATCGCCACGATCGTGATTTGGCGCGGGAAAAACGCAGTAAACTGACCAAGGATATTGAAGGTTTGATTGAGCAAAGCAATGTGGAATTGCTCAATGAAAACGCCAATAAAGACGCCAAGGTGATTCCGACCCAACGAGATCTGTTGGCGGGCATTGTCGCCAGACATTACGCCAAACATTATATTTTGCCGCGTGATGTGGTGGAGGCGCATGAAAAAGGCGAGATTCATTATCACGATTTGGATTACGCTCCGTTTTTCCCAATGTTTAACTGTATGCTGGTGGATTTGAAAGGTATGCTGACCCAAGGTTTTAAAATGGGTAACGCCGAAATAGAACCGCCTAAATCCATCGGCACGGCGACCGCCGTCACCGCACAGATTATTGCGCAAGTGGCGAGCCATATTTACGGCGGAACCACCATTAACCGTATTGATGAAGTGCTTGCTCCTTATGTACAGCAAAGTTATGAAAAACATTTAAAAACTGCCGAACAATGGCATATTCCGCAAGCGCAAGCCTATGCCGATGCGCAAATTGAAAAAGAATGTTTTGATGCGTTCCAATCCCTTGAATATGAAGTCAATACATTGCACACCTCCAACGGACAAACGCCGTTCGTGACGTTCGGTTTCGGTTTGGGAACAAGTTGGCAGGAACGTTTGATTCAAAAATCCATTTTGCTTAACCGTATTCGCGGTTTGGGTAAAAATCATAAAACACCGGTGTTCCCGAAATTGGTGTTCACCATTAAAAAAGGTGTCAATCAAGCGGCAGGAGATCCGAATTACGATATTAAACAACTGGCGTTGGAATGCGCTTCCAAACGTATGTATCCGGATATTTTGAATTATGATCAAGTGGTGAAAGTCACCGGTTCTTTCAAAGCACCGATGGGTTGCCGCAGTTTTTTAGGCGCTTACGAACAAGATGGTGAAATGCAACACGACGGTCGTAATAATTTAGGCGTGGTCAGTCTGAATCTGCCGCGTATTGCCTTGGAAGCCAAGGGAGATGAAAAAGGTTTCTATGCGATTTTGGATCAACGTTTGGCTTTGGTGAAAAAAGCGTTGATGACCCGCATCGCCCGTTTGGAAAATACCAAAGCCCGGGTGGCACCGATTTTATATATGGAAGGCGCTTGCGGCGTGCGACTAAAAGCGGACGACAATGTGGCACAGATCTTCAAAAACGGGCGTGCTTCCATTTCACTGGGCTATATCGGCATTCACGAAACCATCAATGCCCTCTACGGCAGTATGCATATTTATGATGACAAGAGCTTACGCCGCAAAGGGATCGAAATCGTCAACTATCTGAGCAAAACCGCCAAACAATGGCGCACAGAAACCGGTTATGCGTTCAGTCTGTATTCCACCCCGAGCGAAAATCTGTGCGATCGTTTCTGCCGTTTGGATACCAAACAATTCGGCGTTATTGAAGGCGTAACAGACAAAGGTTACTACACGAACAGCTATCATTTGGATGTGGAAAAGAAAGTCAATCCTTACGACAAACTGGATTTTGAAATGCCTTATCCGAGTTTGGCAAGCGGCGGTTTTATCTGCTACGGCGAATACCCGAACGTGCAACATAATTTGAAAGCGTTGGAAGACGTGTGGGATTACAGCTACGATCGCGTGCCTTATTACGGCACCAACACGCCGATTGACGAATGTTACGAATGCGGTTTCAGTGGGGAATTCGAATGCACCAGCAAAGGCTTCACCTGCCCGAAATGCGGCAATCACGACAGTGAAAAAGTGTCCGTCACCCGTCGCGTCTGTGGTTATCTCGGCAGCCCTGACGCACGCCCGTTTAACGCCGGCAAGCAGGAAGAAGTAAAACGCCGCGTGAAACATTTATAAGTTAAAAGTGCGGTCGGTTTTTTAACGGTTTTGAAAACCCATGAAAAATCGACCGCACTTTATAATCAAATTAATCAGATGAACTACCTTCAATATTATCCTGTGGATATCGTCAACGGCGAAGGCACCCGCTGCACCCTTTTTGTCAGCGGTTGTACGCACGCCTGCAAAGGCTGTTACAATCAAAAAAGCTGGTCGTTTGATGCCGGTGTATTATTCGATCAGGCGATGGAAGAACAAATCATCCGTGACCTCAAGGATACCCGCATTAAACGGCAAGGGTTAAGCTTGTCCGGCGGCGATCCTCTGCATCCGCGTAATGTCGAAGCGCTGTTGCCCTTAGTGCAACGGGTTAAACGGGAGTGTCCGGATAAAGACATTTGGCTGTGGACAGGTTATCAATTAGCCGAATTGAATGACTATCAACGCCAAATGCTGCCTTATATCGACGTGTTGATTGACGGCAAATTTATCCGTGAGCAGGCAGATCCCGCATTGGCATGGCGCGGTTCCGCCAATCAAGTGATCTATCGGTTTAAGCAAAATCAATTTTGAGCTAAAATAGCCGGCGTTCAATTTAATCTTAGGCAGAATGCTTTTTTATCAGGAACATAGTATGACTCAACAAATTTTTAGTGCCTTTCCCGCCCGTCGTATGCGTCGTATGCGCAAACAGGATTTCAGCCGTCGTTTAATGGCGGAAAACCAATTGACGGCAAATGATTTGATTTATCCGGTGTTTATTATTGAAGGTGAAAATCACCGTGAGCCTGTGCCTTCCATGCCGAAAGTGGAACGTTTAACCATCGATCAGCTGTTAATTGAAGCCGGCTTGTTGGTGAAATACGGCGTGCCGGTGATTGCTCTGTTTCCAGTGATCGAACAGGATAAAAAATCCTTATCGGCGGAAGAAGCCTATAATCCGAACGGCTTGGTGCAACGTGCGGTAAAAGCCTTGAAAACCGCTTATCCCGCATTGGGCGTATTAACCGATGTGGCGCTCGATCCTTACACGCTGCACGGACAGGACGGCATTATTGATGAAACGGGCTATGTGCTAAATGACATCACCAGCGAAGTGTTGGTGAAACAAGCCCTTTCGCACGCACAGGCGGGAGCGGATATTGTGGCGCCGAGTGATATGATGGACGGCAGAATTGGTAAAATTCGCACAGCACTGGAAGAACAGGGTTTTATCAACACTTTGATTATGGCTTATTCGGCAAAATATGCCTCTAATTATTACGGTCCGTTCCGTGATGCGGTAGGTTCCGCCGCTAACCTAAAAGGCGGCGATAAGAAAACTTATCAACTCGATCCTGCTAACGGCGATGAAGGTTTGCAGGAAGTGGCGTTGGATATTCAAGAAGGTGCGGATATGGTGATGGTCAAACCGGGTATGCCGTATTTGGATATGGTTTATCGGGTGAAAAGCCATTTCGGCGTACCGACGTTCGCCTATCAGGTTTCAGGCGAATATGCTATGCACTGGGCTGCCATTCAAAACGGCTGGTTGAAAGAAAAAGAATGTATTATGGAAAGTCTGCTTTGTTTTAAACGAGCGGGGGCGGACGGCATTCTGACCTATTTCGCCAAACAGGTGGCACAATGGTTGTATGAGGAACAACACCGTTAGTTACAATGGATTGTGAATAAAAGGCATAGTGATCACTATTTTGACTACTATGCCAATAGGGACGCGTTGTGCGTCCCTTGTGATATTGAATGATTACCTATTAAATAAATTACAGAATAAATCGGCTTAAATCTTCATTTTCCACTACATCGCCTAAAGCATCCGTCACATAAGCACCGTCAATCACGACTTTTTGACCGTCCATATCACTGGCGTTAAAGGAAATTTTATCCATTAAGCGTTCCATTACGGTGTGTAAACGTCTGGCGCCGATATTTTCGGTTTTTTCATTGACGCGGAAAGCAGCCTCGGCAATTTTGACGATAGCGTCCGGCGTAAATTCGATTTCCACGCCTTCCGTTGCCATTAAGGCTTTATATTGTTCGGTCAAAGAAGCGTTCGGTTCGGTTAAAATACGTTTAAAATCATCCGCACTTAATGCCGAAAGTTCTACGCGGATGGGTAAACGTCCTTGTAATTCGGGGATCAAATCCGACGGTCGCGCCACTTGGAATGCACCGGAGGCAATAAACAGGATATGATCGGTTTTTACCATGCCGTGTTTGGTGCTCACCGTGGAGCCTTCCACCAACGGTAGCAAGTCGCGTTGTACGCCTTCACGGGACACATCCGCACCACTGTATTCGCCTTTTTTACAGATTTTATCGATTTCGTCGATGAATACAATGCCGTTTTGTTCCACCGCATCAATGGCTTTTTGTTTTAGTTCTTCGTGATTAACCAATTTCGCCGCTTCATCATCAATCAGGGCTTTCAACGCATCTTTGATTTTCATTTTGCGTTTTTTAGTTTGCCCGCTCGACATATTTTGAAACATAGACTGTAATTGATTGGTTAAGTCTTCCATTCCCGGTGGCGCCATAATTTCAACACCCATCGAAATACCCGCTACATCCACTTCGATTTCTTTATCGTCGAGCTGACCTTCGCGCAGTTTTTTGCGGAAAATCTGACGGGTATGACTTTGATTGTCGCTTTCTTCCGTTTGTCCCCATTGGTTTTTTGCCGGCGGCAGTAAAGCATCCAGAATACGTTCTTCCGCCGCCTCTTCCGCACGATAACGATTTTTTTCGATTTCCGTTTGACGTACCAATTTCATGGCGCTATCGGTCAGATCGCGGATAATGGAATCCACTTCTTTACCTACATAGCCCACTTCGGTGAATTTCGTGGCTTCCACTTTAATGAAAGGTGCATTGGCAAGTTTGGCAAGACGACGGGCAATTTCGGTTTTACCGACGCCGGTCGGTCCGATCATCAGGATATTCTTCGGTGTAACTTCATGGCGCAACGGCTCTTGCAACTGCATTCTGCGCCAGCGGTTTCTGAGCGCAATCGCCACCGCTCTTTTGGCGTCGGACTGACCGATAATATGTTGATCTAATTCGGAAACAATTTCACGCGGGGTCATTTCGGACATAATATATTCCTTATACTTCTTCAATAATCTGATTATGGTTGGTGTAAATATCAATATCGCCTGCAATGGTTAACGCTTCGGCAACGATTTCTTTGGCGGATAACCCGCTGTTTTTCAATAACGCCAATGCCGCCGCTTTGGCAAAATTACCGCCGGAACCGATGGCAAGTACATCTTTTTCAGGCTCAATAACGTCCCCTTGTCCTGAAATCAATAAAAAATCTTCTTGATTTGCCACAATCATCATCGCTTCCAAACGACGCAATGCGCGATCCGAACGCCATTCTTTCGCCAATTCCACGGCGGATTTAAGTAAATGACCTTGATGCAGTTCCAGTTTACGCTCAAACAATTCGCGCAAAATAAACGCATCCGCCGTACTGCCGGCAAATCCGGTGACGACTTGATCCTTATATAAACGGCGGACTTTACGTACCGTGCCTTTTTCCACACAGTTACCTAGTGTTGCCTGCCCGTCACCGCCGATAGCCACTTTGCCGTCGCGACGAACACATACGATTGTAGTCATAATCTTTTCCTTTGTTGATAAAACTTATCTCCGTATATGGTGATAAAAAGCCCGCTTTCAAGGCGGGCTGAGATTTTTCCGTTTAATTTATGAAGAAAAATATTGTCGGTAAATCCATAAAAATACCGATTAAAAATGCGACAAATACCATCATCCCGAAATAATTGTTATTTAAAAATGCCTTAAAGCAATTTTCACGCTGACGGGTTTTGGTTAAATAACATTGATAAATAAAAAACAGCGCGGCAAAAAACAGCAGGATTACATAGCCGATATTTAATTCTGCGACAAAAGCAACGGAAATTAATAATAACAATGCAATAAACTGTAACAGCGCAATGATTTTATTATCGTATTGAGCGAACAAAATTGCGGTGGACTTTACTCCGATGCGTAAATCGTCATCGCGATCTACCATGGCGTATTGGGTATCATACGCTACAGTCCATGCCAGATTTGCGCCAAACAACAACCAACATTCCAACGGCAGACTTTCCGACACCGCCGCATATGCCATCGGAATCGACCAACCGAACGCAGCACCTAAAAAGAATTGGGGTAAATGAGTGTAACGCTTCATAAACGGATAAATAAACGCCAACAACAACGCGATAAAAGACAGCGCAACAGCATATTTATTAAGAAACAACACTAAAATAAAGGAACAAAATACCAACAGCGCAAACAACCCTTTGGCTTCCGTCGGTGTGGCTCTGCCTGTTGCCAACGGACGGTTTGATGTACGTTTCACTTTTCCGTCAATATGACGATCCGCGTAATCGTTAATTACACATCCCGCCGAGCGCATAAACACTACGCCTAATATAAAAATCATCAGCACCGATAACTCAGGTAAACCCCGTGCTGCCAAAAACAATGCCCAAAGGGTCGGCCATAACAACAATAACGTGCCGATGGGCTTGTCTAAACGCATCAGTTGGGCATAGGCAATCAGTTTTGATTTGGATAAGGACATAATAATTTGGGGTTAGCTAAAAGTGCGGTCATTTTACTGTAAATTTTATGAGATTTCTTTAATTAAATAAGGTGGAATTAAAATGGGTTTTGTTCTTTTTAGAAGCAAAATAATATTTATAAATTAATCATCTTTTCGTTTTTGAGTGAAAACGAACAAAAATATTGTGATAACCATCACAATTCCGCCATAAAAATGTTTCTTATCTGATGAACTTGCTATATCTTTATATTGCCCGAAATACTCATAAATAGTGGGTATATTAACTTTACTAAAATTAACAATAACAGTTGGAGAAATCTTATGTTTGGTCCGTTTAAACCCGCTCCGCATATTGCAGAGCTGCCTGCGGATAAAATTGATGGAAAAACGACTATCCGCAAGACTATGATGAAAAAACATACGAGCACGATTTGAGCACAAAAGAAATTTTCGTGACTTATGTATTGAAAAATAAATTGTTATGGTATATCGCCATTGCCAACGTATTCGTCTATTTAATCCGCTATGGCGTATTGAAATGGTCTCCGGTTTATTTGGGCGAGGTAAAACACTTCAACATCAAAGGTACGGCTTGGGCATATACCATTTATGAATTGGCGGCAGTGCCGGGGACCTTATTATGCGGTTGGGTATCGGATAAGTTATTCAAAGGCAAACGCGGCTTAACCGGTTTCGTATTTATGATTTTAACCACATTAGCCGTATTCGCACTATGGAAAAACCCGGCCACACCGGAAGCTGAATTGGCGCAATATGCGAACTTACCGTGGTATAGCAACCCGTATCAATTAACCGACTTTATCTTAATGACCACGATTGGTTTCTTAATCTACGGTCCGGTAATGTTAATCGGTTTACACGCATTAGAGTTGGCGCCGAAAAAAGCGGCGGGAACTTCTGCGGGCTTCACCGGTTTATTCGGTTACTTGGGCGGTACGGTTTCCGCATCGGCAGTGGTCGGTTGGGCGGCAGAATACTATGGCTGGGACGGCGGATTCTACGTCATGATTGCCGGCGGCATCTTGGCTGTCATCCTGTTATTCATCGTTATGTTAGAGGAAGGTAAACATAAAGCCAAATTAGGCGATCACTACGGCAAATAATCAAATAAAGGAAGGACTAAGCGGTTCTTCCTTTTTTTGTCATTAAATTGACATATAAGCTTGCTAAAGTCTCGTTGGTTTCGCGCGATGTCGCTCAACCTGTTCCGATACAAAACATCGTATTTTTCGACCGCACTTTTAGTGAATTTTATTAATAAAGAGGATAACATTATGAAATTAAAGTTGATGACAAGCGTTATTGCCCTTTCCGTATTAACCGCTTGTAGCGCACCAAATACAACGGTATCTATGAACAATCAAGACAAATTGGTTATCGCTCACCGCGGAGCCAGCGGCTATTTGCCGGAACACACTCTAGAAAGTAAAGCCTTAGCGTTCGGACAGAAAGCGGATTATTTGGAACAGGATTTGGCGATGACCAAAGATAACCGCTTGATTGTGATTCACGATCACTTCTTGGACGGTTTAACCGATGTGGCGAAAAAATTCCCGAACCGTCATCGTAAGGACGGACGCTATTATGTAGCGGATTTCACCTTGAAGGAAATTCAAACCCTTGAAATGACTGAAAATTTCAAAATAGAAAACGGCAAACAGGTGCAAGTTTATCCTAACCGTTTTCCGCTGTGGAAATCGCATTTTGTGATTCATACGTTTGAAGATGAAATCGAATTCATTCAAGGTTTGGAAAAATCCACCGGTAAGAAAATCGGTATCTATCCTGAAATCAAAGCCCCTTGGTTACATCACCAAGAAGGCAAAGATATTGCGTTAGCTACGCTGAAAGTGTTACAGAAATACGGCTATACCACAAAAGATTCACCGGTTTATCTGCAAACATTCGATTTCAACGAGTTAAAACGGATTAAAACGGAATTACTGCCGAAACTGGGAATGGATGTTAAGTTGGTGCAATTAGTCGCCTATACCGATTGGGGCGAAACCCAAGAGAAAAACGCACAGGGCAAATGGGTGAACTATGATTATGATTGGATGTTCAAAGAAGGCGCTATGGCGGAAGTGGCGAAATATGCCGACGGTGTCGGACCGGGCTGGTATATGCTGATTGATAAAGAAAAATCTACCAAAGGCAATATTGTTTACACGCCGTTAGTGAAAGAACTCGCCAAATATAATATGGATCTCCATCCGTACACCGTGCGCAAAGACGCGTTGCCGGAATTTTTTACGGACGTAAATCAAATGTATGATGCTTTATACAATAAAGCCGGTGCAAACGGGGTGTTTACCGATTTCCCTGACACGGCGGTGCAGTTCTTAGGCAAGGATAAAAAGTAAACGTACGTTTAACAAATAATTGTTGATTATGACAAACCCCGTAGCGTTTCTATGGGGTTTTATTTCGCGCTTGAAATTTCTCTGAAATTTTTGACCGCACTTTGATCTTATCCGCTCAATATTTAACTGAATCTAAGCATCGTATATAAAATTCTGTGTTTGTTTTATCAACTCACCGATGCTCCCCGATAGCGCTTGAACTAACTCTTAATGTGTATTTTTTCATTTCGTTCGATGAATACGCTCAAAAAACCACAAAAATATTGTGAGATACCTCACATAATTCAATAAATCCACTTTTCAAAAATGCTCATCTTGGCTAAATTTAGCACTGTTCGAGCCATTACGAACATATAACTTTCTTTAACGAAATCATCAAGAGGCACATTATGAGTCTAGACAAATCTTTAAAAGCTGCTTGTATCGGTGAATTCATCGGTACAGCTTTGCTTATTTTCTTTGGGGTCGGTTGCGTCGCGGCATTGAAAGTTGCCGGTGCAAACTTCGGTCAATGGGAAATCAGTATCATGTGGGGAATGGGCGTGGCATTAGCCGTTTATGCCAGCGCCGGATTGTCAGGAGCCCATTTAAACCCGGCTGTCACAATTGCTTTATGGAAGTTTGCTTGTTTTGACAGTAAAAAAGTGGTTCCTTACATTGTTTCTCAGGTTGCCGGTGCATTTTTTGCGGCGGCTTTAGTCTATTTCTTATATCACAACTTATTTGTCGAATTCGAAAACGCTCATAATATCGTTCGCGGTTCCGCAGAAAGCCTTTCATTAGCAGGTACGTTCTCGACTTATCCTCATCCGCATTTGGGATTAATGCAGGCCTTTATAGTGGAATTGGTCATCACGGCTGTTTTAATGGCGCTTATTTTAGCATTAACCGATGATGGTAACGGTTTGCCGAGAGGCGCTCTGGCACCGTTATTAATCGGTATATTGATTGCCGTTATCGGCGGTTCGATGGGGCCTCTAACCGGATTTGCGATGAACCCTGCACGTGATTTCGGTCCGAAACTGTTCGCCAGTTTAGCCGGTTGGGGAGAGCTTGCTCTGACCGGAGGACACAAAGTTCCTTACGCGTTAATACCGATTTTTGCCCCAATCGTCGGCGCATTATTCGGCGCTTGGATTTACACGAAATTTATCGGTAAAAACCTGCCTTGTAATTGTAAAGATTAAGTTTCTACCAACTTGTACATAACTAAACCGACCGTTAATTCAAAAGAGGAAAATTTTATGACTGAGAAAAAATACATTATTGCATTAGATCAAGGCACAACCAGTTCAAGAGCCGTTTTATTGGATCACAATGCAAATATCATTGAAATTGCACAACGCGAATTCACTCAAATTTATCCGCAAGCAGGTTGGGTGGAGCATAATCCGATGGAAATTTGGGCAAGTCAGAGCTCGACATTAAACGAAGTCGTAGCAAAAGCAGGGATTAGTCCGGATACGATTGCGGCAATAGGCATCACCAACCAACGTGAAACAACTATCGTATGGGAAAAAGAAAGCGGTAAACCGGTTTATAACGCAATCGTTTGGCAATGTCGGAGAACGGCAGATATTACGGATAAACTCAAAGCCGACGGTCACGAAGACTATATCCGTAAAACCACGGGGTTAGTGGTGGATCCTTATTTCTCCGGTACAAAAGTGAAATGGATTTTGGATAATGTGGAAGGCGCGCGTGAAAAAGCGGAACGCGGAGAATTATTATTCGGTACGGTCGATACTTGGTTAGTATGGAAACTGACTCAAGGACGCGTTCATGTCACCGATTATACCAATGCTTCCCGCACCATGCTGTTTAATATTCACACCAAACAATGGGATGACAAAATGTTACAGATTTTGAACATTCCGCGTTCCATGTTGCCGGAAGTACGCAATTCTTCCGAAGTATACGGTCAAACGAATATCGGCGGAATGGGCGGTGTGCGTATTCCTGTAGCAGGAATTGCAGGCGATCAGCAGGCAGCATTATACGGTCATCTTTGCGTGAATGCAGGACAAGCGAAAAATACTTACGGCACAGGTTGCTTTATGCTGATGCATACCGGAGATAAAGCGGTTCAATCGAAAAACGGTCTGCTTACAACGATTGCCTGTAATGCCAAAGGCGAACCGGAATATGCGTTGGAGGGTTCCATCTTTATGGCGGGCGCCTCAATCCAATGGTTGCGCGATGAGCTTAAAATTGTTCACGATAGTGCGGACAGCGAATATTTTGCAACTAAAGTCACGGATTGTAACGGTGTATATGTCGTACCTGCCTTTACCGGTTTAGGCGCGCCTTATTGGGATCCTTATGCGCGCGGTGCAATCCTAGGTCTTTCACGCGGCGCCAACCGTAATCACATCGTGCGCGCTACATTAGAGTCTATCGCCTATCAAACTCGTGATGTGTTGGAAGCGATGCAGTCCGATTCAGGTGAAAAATTGAAATCACTACGCGTTGACGGCGGCGCTACGGCGAATAACTTCTTAATGCAGTTCCAAGCCGACATTTTAGATGTGCAAGTAGAACGTCCGAAAGTGAAAGAAGTGACGGCATTGGGCGCGGCATATTTAGCCGGACTTGCGACAGGTTTCTGGCAAAACTTGGAAGAATTGCGTGATAAAGCTGCCGTTGAATATACTTTTATACCGGACAGTGATCAGGAAAAACGGGCAAAACGTTATAAAGGCTGGAAAAAAGCCGTTAAACGCGCGCTGGAATGGGAAAAAGAAGATTAATTAAACATTAGTCTATTTTGCTATAAGAACCGTCTGTGTCGAGCATAGACGGTTTTTACTAATTTTTAACGTTAATTTTATCCTTTGGCTCAAAAACAATCGGCGTTATAGAAAACCGCATAAAATTTGTGATCTACCTCACAGATAAAGCGCTTATTCGCTCAAATTTATTTTCTAAAACGCTCATTTATGCTATGGTAATAACGTCTTATTTAGTTAACGTTTTTTTCTATTTTCTATGTGGGGGCATTTATGGGAATGTCATCTCAACGCCATTCAAATACGGATGATTTTTCACCAATTACGACGGATGTCATTATTATCGGCGGCGGCGCGACGGGCGCGGGTATTGCGCGTGATTGCGCATTGCGCGGACTGAATTGTGTTTTATTGGAACGGCGCGATATTGCCACCGGTGCGACCGGACGTAATCACGGACTTTTGCACAGCGGTGCGCGATATGCGGTAAATGATCAGGAATCTGCGAAAGAATGTATTGAGGAAAATATGATCCTCAAGCGGATTGCCCGCCATTGTATTGAAGACAGTAAAGGTTTGTTTATTACTTTGCCGGAAGATGATCTGGATTATCAAAAAACCTTCATTGAGGCCTGTACCGCGTCCAATATCGAAGCGGTTGCCATTGATCCCGAGCTTGCCAAACGTCTTGAACCTTCCGTCAATCCGCAGTTGGTCGGCGCCGTTGTCGTCCCGGACGGCACCGTGGATCCGTTTCGTTTGACCGCTGCCAATATGCTGGATGCCAAAGAAAACGGCGCACAGATTTTTACTTATTGCGAAGTAAAAGGATTGATCCGTGAAGGCGGCAAAGTGATCGGCGTGAACGTTTTCGATCATAAAAAACAAGTTAAACGCCAATTTTTCGCTCCGGTCGTGGTAAATGCGAGCGGAATCTGGGGGCAAGGCATTGCTGAATATGCGGATTTAAAAATCCGTATGTTCCCGGCCAAGGGCGCATTATTAGTGATGGGACACCGTATCAACAACCTCGTCATTAACCGTTGTCGCAAGCCGGCGGATGCCGATATTTTAGTCCCGGGCGATACTATTTGCGTTATCGGCACGACTTCCAGTCGAATCCCTTACGATCAAATCGACAATATGGAAATCACTGCCGAAGAAGTGGATATTTTATTCCGTGAAGGCGAAAAACTGGCGCCGAGCTTGCGTCATACTCGTGTGTTGCGCGCTTATGCCGGCGTGCGTCCGCTGGTAGCGACCGATGACGATCCGTCCGGTCGTAATGTAAGCCGCGGTATTGTTTTGCTCGATCATCAGGAACGTGACGGTTTGGACGGTTTTATTACCATCACCGGCGGTAAATTGATGACTTACCGTCTCATGGCGGAATGGGCGACGGATTTAGTGTGCAAAAAACTGAATAACGATAAGAAATGCGTCACCGCCACCCGCACATTGCCCGGTTCCGATGAAAGTCGTGAAGAAACCAATCGTAAAGTTATTGCGCTGCCTAATCCGATTAAAATTTCTGCGGTTTACCGCCACGGTTCACGTGCCACCCGTTTGCTTGAAAGCGAACGTTTGGATCGTTCGCTGGTATGCGAATGCGAAGCCGTCACAGCGGGAGAAGTGCGCTATGCGGTGGATGAACTGGATGTGAACAATTTGGTGGATTTGCGTCGCCGTACCCGTGTGGGAATGGGCACCTGTCAAGCGGAACTTTGCGCCTGTCGCGCCGCCGGATTAATGACCCGTTTTAACGTCGCTACTCCAACTCAATCCACTACGCAATTAGCTTCTTTTATGGAAGAACGCTGGCGTGGCATTCAGCCGATTGCTTGGGGCGATGCGATGCGCGAAGCGGAGTTTACCGGTTGGATCTATTACAGTTTGTTGGGCTTAAATGATGTGCGACAACAAATAGCACAGGGAGTAAACGGCAATGAATTTTGATGTAGTGATTATCGGCGGCGGACTTGCCGGTTTAACCTGCGGTATTGTGCTGCAAGAACAGGGCAAACGCTGCGCCATTATTAATAACGGACAAGCGGCAATGGATTTCTCCTCCGGTTCGATGGATTTACTCAGTACGCTGCCGGACGGTAAAAACGTGCGCGATTTCGACCGCACTTTTGATGCTTTAAAGGCACAACTGCCGCAACATCCTTACTGTTTGCTGGGTAAAGAACAGGTGCTTGCCAAAGCGGAACAGTTTGAACGTTTGGCGCAAAGTTTGAATTTAAACTTAATCGGCTCCGCCCGTCAAAACCATTTGCGGGTAACGCCGTTAGGCGGTTTGCGCGGCACTTGGTTATCGCCCGACAGCGTACCGACCGTCAATGCGGATGAAACGTTCAAATATAAAAAAATCGCCGTATTGGGCATTGAAGGCTATCACGACTTTCAACCGCAATTACTGGCGGAGAACATAAAACAAAATGCGCAATTCCAACACTGCGAATTGATTACCGATTATCTCAATATTCCTGAGCTGGATCATTTGCGTGCCAATTCACGGGAGTTCCGCAGCGTCAATATCGCGCAATTATTGGAACATAAATTGGCGTTTCCGAATTTGGTGCAGGAAATCAAACAAGCGGCGAAAGGCGCCGATGCGGTGTTTTTACCGGCTTGTTTCGGTTTGGATGATCAGTCTTTCTTCAACAGCCTCAAACAAGCGGTCGGCTTGCCGTTATTTGAGTTGCCGACGCTGCCGCCGTCATTGCTCGGCATCCGCCAACATCAACAATTACGCGGGCGTTTCGAACGTTTGGGCGGTTTAATGTTCAACGGCGATCGCGCATTACGCGCTGAAATCGAAGGCGAGCGGGTCAGTAAAATTTATACCCATTTACATCAGGAAGACGCCATTACGGCACAAAATTTCGTGTTGGCGTCAGGCAGTTTTTTCAGCAACGGTTTGATTGCCGAATTTGAACGGATTTACGAACCTGTTTTTGATGCGGATATGATCACGTCCGCACAATTTAATGCCGAGCAGCGCATAACTTGGACGCATCCGCGTTTTTCCTCACCTCAGCCGTATCATTCCGCCGGTGTAGTGATTAACCATAAATGCCAGGTACAAAAGTGCGGTCGGTTTTTAACGAATTTATATGCAACGGGCAATGTTATCGGCGGTTATAACGGCATCGAATTGGGTTGTGGTTCCGGTGTGGCGGTGGTGACCGCACTCACTGTGGCGGAGCAAATCGGAGGGGCAAAATGAATATTCAACAGCTGATTGAAAACGCAAAACAGAATCTGCAATCCCCGCCCGTTCATCAGTATGTGGATGAAAGTTTTGAAAGCTGTATTAAATGCACGGCTTGTACGGCGGTTTGTCCGGTTTCACGCAATAATCCGTTTTATCCGGGACCGAAACAAGCAGGACCGGACGGCGAACGTTTACGTTTAAAAAGTGCGGAGATGTATGATGAAGCGCTGAAATATTGCACCAACTGCAAACGTTGTGAGATAGCTTGCCCGTCCGATGTGAAAATCGGCGATATTATCGTGCGTGCCAGAAATAATCACCTGCAACGACAAAACAAACCGTTGATGCACAAATTACGCGACGCCATTCTCAGCAATACGGATATTATGGGCAAAATGAATACGCCGTTTGCCCCTATCGTCAATAAAGTAACCGGTTTAAAAGCCACCCGTTTTCTCTTGGAAAAAACCATCAATGTCAGTAAACATCGGTCGTTGCCGAAATACGCTTTCGGCTCATTCCGTAACTGGTATATGAAAAAAGAGGCTGAACGGCAAGCCCTATTTAAAGAGAAAGTGGCGTATTATCACGGTTGCTATGTCAATTACAATAATCCGCAACTGGGCAAAGAGCTGATCGACGTGTTTAATGCTTTGGACATCGGCGTGGTGCTGTTGGAAAAAGAAAAATGCTGCGGTTTGCCGCTGACGGTGAACGGTTTCCCGAAACGGGCGAAAGAACTGGCGCAGTTCAATCTAACCCAATTGGAAAACGCGATTGAACAACGCGAACTGGAAGTGGTCGGCACCTCTTCAAGCTGCACCATGAATTTACGTGATGAGTATCACCACGTTTTAGGAATGGATAACGCCAAAGTGCGTCCGTACTTGAATATCGTCACCCGCTATTTGTATCGCTTGATGCAACAAGGCAGAACTCTGCCGTTGAAATCCATGCCGTTGCGGGTTGCCTATCACACCGCTTGCCATGTGGAAAAAGCCGGTTGGGCGCCTTATACTTTGGCGTTATTAAAACAAATTCCGGATTTGGAAATCGTGATGCTACCGTCCCAATGTTGCGGTATTGCAGGAACTTACGGTTTTAAATCGGAAAACTACGAAGTCTCGCAAGCCATCGGCAAAAGCCTGTTTGAACATATCAACAGCGGCGGGTTTGATTACGTTATTTCCGAGTGTGAAACCTGTAAATGGCAGATTGATATGTCCAGCCAAGTAACCTGCCTTCATCCAATCACATTATTGGCAATGGGATTACGGAAGAATTAACGTTATTTCATTGGAATATTGAATAATGCCGCAGATTCCAGCGGCATTTTTATCGCTATGATTTTAATCATAGTTTTTTGTTTTTATAACAAAAATTGCAATTTCTAAAATAAGAGTAAGTTTCTTTTATTTATGAAACAACGAAGCAAAAATGAAACGAGTTTGATAAGTTACGAGGAAAATGAAAGGCTTGTTGGTCCCGACCTTCCTCAAGAATTATCTATAATGCTATGATTTACCTATATATTTAACTGCCTTGAATATTCTTCAGGGAGTTAAACAGGGATCTAAAACCCTGAAATTTACTATATAGCACCTTACCAGCCATTTAAATATTGTAATTATTACCAGTAAAAAATGACCGCACTTTAGCGGTATTTTATCCATCAATCGGCAAACAAAATTCACGAAAAAAATTTAAATTAATTTTTTTGTTTCACTTTTTCACCCTTTCACCCAAACGCTATTTAACTATATGATTATAAAATGATTTTTTACTTAAAAAAGTCCGTTTTTTTATCACCCTCGTTTCACCCGTTTCACTTTTTCACCCTTTTTACTATTTTTTTCACCCTTTTTTCATTTTTTTCACCCAGCCCTTTTTTATGTTTTCCTTATTTATTATATAGTTATCTATTTTTTAGGGTGAAAAAGTGATAAAAAAAAGTTAGTCAGGAAATTTTTTCTGATTTAAATTCAAAAAAAGCCCGAACTCTCGAAAGAATTCAGGCTGTATAAGGGGTTATCCTATTTTTCTAACTTCGCCCCCATTTGCCGGCAGTTTCCTGTTTGTCTTTAAAAATGGCGTTAGTGTGTCGATAACCGCCCTTTAATGTTCTGCTGCTAAATTTAATTTTATGCCCTGCAGTTTTAAATGCGACCGCCAATTCTTGCATTAAATCGCTCGGTTTTAAGATGAATTTGTCATTGCGCCCGTGCAAGTCACAAAACATCAAATAGCACCAGTATAGCCGCTCATAAACCAATGAACTATCAAACAGCGGGCATTTCCGCGCATCGCCGAAAATAATGCCTTCATTGGTGACTGTCGGCAGTAAATCGAATTCTTGCACAAATTCTAAAATATGGTCGTTTTTGATTTTCATCTCTAAGGCTTCTTGGCTGTTTTTCTGTTTTTGCAAGGCTTCCCGGGCGTCGTTTGCATCGGGAAATTCATCATAGAGTTTGCGGATCACGCCGCCGATTTCGCCTTGAATTTTTTCGATTAAGTGAACATCCTTGTCTTTGTCGTCCACTTCCACGGAAAACGGGAAAAGCACTCTACGGCGTTCCATTCCGCCGCCGTCGTGCTTATAAATCGGTAAAGTATTGGAACAGATCGCAATAATCGCCTTTACTTTGGTACTAAAGGCTTTTTTGTTTTTCGGGTTAAAGGTCACATCATCACCGCCCGAAATTTGCTTAATAATCGAGGCTTCGCCGACATATTTAGGCTGATCGGGGCAGAATAAAAAGGTTTTGTTTAAAATAATATCCCTTGATTTATTGTCTTTCAGCGTGTCGAGATCCATTGCGGCGTAATTGCCTTCGCCGCTAATCAATTTAGCAATCTCTAAGAAGGTGCTTTTCCCGCCGCCCGGTTCGCCGATTAGTTCAAGGGTTAGTTGCCAGTCGTGGCGATTATTCAAAATCATATACAGTGCGGCTAATATCGCCTTTCTGCGTGCCGGCTTGTTATAGCTGATAAAATTCAGCCATTTATCAAAATTCGGGGTCGGGGTTTTGGTTTCCAAATAGTCGCACGGGTTAAAGCCCGTCAGATAATAGGCTTTATCGTGCGGCATAAATTCAAGCGTGTGCTTGTTCAATACGCCGTTTTTGAATGCCAGTAAATTCGGTTCGGTTTCCTCGAATAGCGGTAAATCCACTTTCAAACATTTAATGATGTTATCAATATTGGTAACGGAACGATATTTTGCGCCGTATTCTTCAAAAAAGCGTTTGATTTCCCGTTGCAAGAAATTTTCGCTCATCGGCTCCCAGATAATGCCGTTGTAAATGTAAGTCATATCCTGTAATGAATTATGCGCCAACGGGCTTTTAAACCATTTGGCGAAATATTCCGCCCGATCAGACGGGCTAAGGCTTTTCATTGTTTCGGCATCTAATTCTATGGTTTCGCGGCTGTCTGTAATGCTCACGCTTTCATTTTGGCGGATGCGCTCAATATAGCCGCTTAAATCTTCCAATAAGTCGCCGAGATTGTTTTTCAGCATAAATTGCTTCACTTGGCTGTGTTTTGCCAAGTGTTCGCAAAGTGCGGTCAAAATTAGCTGATTTTGGCGGATGGTAACTCCGTTTTCGGTGCTTTTCACCGCAAAAAAGCCGTCAGTATCAATCAAACTGGCGATTTGATGATCCGCGGGCAGAATAGCGTATTGGCTGATTTTGTTAAGTTGCCGTGCATCTAAAACAATCGGCAGTTCCTCATAACGTTTCGGGTTGCCGCCGTCGGTGCTATCGGCTAACAGTCTCCAGCCGTCGCCCTGTCCGTTGGTATCGGCGTTTTTGATGTCTTGGCGGTAAAAATCCCATACATTCGCCCCAATTAAAATAAAAATCTCTTTTTGCGGCGGCGGGTTTTGTTTCACCAGTTCTTTTAAATTCGGGGCGTGTTTTAGTTTTCCGTTCATCATAATTACGCCCCCTTACCTTGCTGTAATTTAATAATCTGATCTAAAAGTTTCCCGTAAGACTTTTCAAGGTGCGTTAAATAAACACGTTCTATTTGCGCCGTAGAATGCACAATGCCCGCCAGTTCTTTGTGATTAGGCGTCACATTGAATGCGGTTAGGGTTTCATAAATGTAGGAAAATGCCTTGAGATCATCTAATTCAGCGTTAAATTGTTCGCCAAGTTCCGCAATTTGGGCTAATTTATCGTTATTTATTATTGTCGTATTCATTGTTTTTCTTCCTTAATTCCGCTCGTTTAACAGTTTTGATAAAAAGTGAAAAATCGCTTGTAGCGCGTGCGTCGCGCCTCTTAAATGCCCGTTATGTACATAACTTTGAAGAAACGCCAAATAGTGGCTAATTTCTTTTATGGCATTTTCGGCATCAACAATATTCACCAGTTTTTCAGCATTATCCGCATTATTGATTGAGGATGTCGGCTCAAATGCAAAAGGCGGAATATAAGCGAGATTTTCGATCATTTTAAAATGCGTTTTCACCGCTTCTTGATTGTTCTCTAATAAGAATTGCGCGACTTGAACGGTTAAATCGGAAATAGCCTTTGTTTTTTTCATTAATTCGGCATTCTCGTATTTTTCTAAACTAGGCATAAACCACCCCCGCAAGACGTGAAGACGACGCATTGAAGGCAGTTTCCGCACAAAGTGCGGTCGATTTTTGAGGTGTTTTCATTTTGGATTGTCTCGTATGTTTTGTTAGTAAGGATATATCGCCCTTGATAGGGTGCGATAAGGGTTCAACTGCTGCATACGAACAGCCCGCATTATTCGTGCGTAAAGCCTTATTTCTGCGTGTCGCCCTTACCGCAAATTCGATAAATGAACACGCTAACCCATTGCAGGCAGTGTTATTGGTATGAATTTGAGGTAAAAAAATACCGCTTGAATAACGGTTGCGGTTTCCGTCGTATGTAGTAGTGCCTGCAATACTAGCCTTATTCGGCAGCGTTTGCAAGCCTTGATTTGAAAAAGTGCGGTTAAATTTCGGGTGATTTTGTGGATTAATGCGCCCGATAAGCACTAAAACAAACTCGCGTGCTAATTGCGCGCGGGCGTGGTTTTCGCTTTCGGCATTAATGCGGATTTTGAATAGTCGATTAGTTAAATCGGTGCGACGAATAGCCGCGAAAATGAATTGTTTCATTGCGTGAACTCCAGTGAATAATTTTAACGAGTTACCGCGCAAAGTTTCGAGGCTTGGGCGGTAACGTGTAACGGGCTCGAAAACTGCGATCACTGGAACACAGCAAAGGGCGAAACCTTTCCCGCTACACGCTACCATAGAAGAACACGCGGGGCGTGTTTTAGATGTGCGTAAGCTACGAATAAAAAAAGCGCAAGGCGCGCTATTATTCGCCAGTGATAAATCGTTCGAGTTTCGAGGCTCGGCAGTTGATTTTGCAACTGCAAGGGTAATATAGTTTGGTTTGCTTTTTTCTGTCAAGCGGAAAACCGACATCACGCCGATTTTTTTCTGAAATAGCTTGATATTATCAATTTTTAGCATAAAATAATCCCTAATCCTTATTTATTATTTACTGTTCGTAAAATAAGGAATTCCTTAAAAAGTTATTGTTAGAACCGGGCGCACTGAAAAGTGCGCCTTATTTTTTGGCGCGGAGTTTTTGCGTAATAACGCGATCTTGTTGCCAAATATGATTATCAGCAACCGGACTGAATTGACCCTGTTTGATATTGACTAATTGCGCGTTGATTTCCGCTTTTAGATGGCAGTTTGAGCAATAAGCATCCGCCATCGTCAATTTTGCGCTGGGGCGGTCGGAGCGGGCAATATTCAGCCCGTTGCCGCATTCCGGGCATTTAATTAATAAACCTTTCATAATTTTAATTTCCCTTTCAAATAATCAAGCTCCGTCTATCAAGCAATAAAGTGTTGCGGTTTGTGAAACGGTGATCATATGCCCTCTGCCTGTTGTGCAATTTCGTTTTGTTTTTGGATCCATTCCTGTACGTCTTTCAATAACCAGCGATTATGACGACCATATTTCATCGGTTTTGGAAAGTTTCCCGCTTTAATTAGCTGGTAAATTTTAGTCCGCTTGCCAATTCCTATATCTTCTAATTCGTGCATTGTAATAAGTTCTTTTAACATAAGTTTCCTTTTCTGTTTTGAAGTGTTGCGTAGCAACATTACAGCTACGCAACCGCACTTTTTAACCTAAAACCACTTTGCTATGGTCGATTGCCGTCATCAAACCTAAATCTTCTACAACGTAGCCTTCATAACGGTAACAAGAATTAACGACTGCTTTTATTTCTTCATCATCTGTTAAGGAATAACGCCAGCTTTGTAACTGGGAATAAATGCTAAGATTATTCAACGTAGTCACCGCCGCACCTTTTGCCGGGAAATTTGGCGGCGTGAGGGAAGTCATCCCACCAAAATTAACCAGTAAGCTATGCGCTGCTAATGTAGTGCGTTCGCGCGGTTTATCCTGCACGTTTTCGATAATTAATTTTGGGGCTGACGTAGATTAGCTAGTATGCTAATCTATAAAGATGAAGATAACTCATTGTAAATTAAAGAAATCCATACAGAAAAAGCTACTTGAATTTTTTGTATTAGAAGTAACGGCTCGCTCAGCCGCAGATTTACT
>JBHBXR010000081.1:0-9778 GCA_041795785.1 Mesocricetibacter sp. | reverse complement strand
GTAAGCTTGATATTCAGTTTGTGCCGCAAGACGGCGAAGTGCAGATTTTATTAAACGCTGACAATGTCAGTGCGCAAATCCGTACGCAGGAAGTGGCGGATGCCGCCTCGAAAGTGGCGGTGTTTCCGCAGGTCAGAGCAGCGTTATTACAGCTCCAACAGGATTTTGCCGCGAAAGGCAAGGGCTTGATTGCGGACGGACGTGATATGGGAACGGTGGTATTTCCGAATGCACAAGTGAAACTGTTTTTAGACGCCAGCGCGGAAGAAAGAGCAAAAAGACGTTATAAACAGTTGCAAAATAAAGGAATTAGTGGTAACTTTGAGCAGATTTTAGCCGAGGTGAAAGAACGTGATTTTCGCGATAGAAATCGTGCCGTTGCTCCGCTGAAACCTGCCGAAGACGCGTTGTTGCTGGACAGTACGCAATTGAGTATTGATGAAGTGATTGCGCAGGCATTGGCTTATATTCGGCAGAAAGTCAAGTTAAGCTAAAATTTTAACCCGTTTATTCAAGGAATGAATAAACTATCATTATCAACCCCACTTTAGTATGGATGTTAAGTGGACGTTATTAACTTAAATTTAGAAGATTAATTATGTCAGAATCTTTTGCTCAACTATTTGAAGAATCATTAAAAGAACTTGAAACTCGTCAGGGTTCAATCGTTAGCGGTACTGTTGTTGCTATCCAAAAAGGCTTTGTGCTTGTTGACGCGGGTTTAAAATCAGAATCTGCAATTCCTGTTGAAGAATTTTTAAACGCACAAGGCGAATTAGACGTTCAAGTCGGTAATAAAGTGAATGTTGCGTTAGACGCAGTAGAAGACGGTTTCGGTGAAACCAAACTTTCCCGTGAGAAAGCCGTTCGTCACGAGTCTTGGATTGAATTGGAAAAAGCATACGAAGAACAGGCGACTGTTATCGGTTTAATCAACGGTAAAGTGAAAGGTGGCTTCACAGTTGAGTTAAACGGTGTTCGTGCATTCTTACCGGGTTCATTGGTGGATACGCGTCCTGTGCGCGATAACCTGAACCTTGAAGGTAAAGAATTAGAATTCAAAGTGATTAAATTAGACCAAAAACGTAACAACGTTGTGGTTTCCCGTCGTGCGGTTATCGAATCCGAAAGCAACCAGGATCGTGACGAAGTATTAGCGAACTTGGCTGAAGGTGCAGAGGTGAAAGGTACCGTTAAGAACTTGACCGATTACGGCGCGTTCGTTGATTTAGGCGGTGTTGACGGTTTGTTACATATCACTGATATGGCTTGGAAACGTGTTAAACATCCAAGCGAAGTCGTGAATGTCGGTGATGAAATTACAGTTAAAGTATTGAAATTTGACAAAGATCGTACCCGTGTTTCTTTAGGTTTGAAACAATTAGGTCAAGATCCTTGGTCTGCAATCGCTGAAAATCATCCGGTCGGTAGCAAATTAAGCGGTAAAGTAACCAACTTAACCGATTACGGTTGTTTCGTTGAAATTTTAGAAGGTGTTGAAGGTTTGGTTCACGTTTCCGAAATGGATTGGACCAACAAAAACATCCATCCGTCTAAAGTAGTCAGCTTAGGTGACGTTGTTGAAGTGATGGTATTGGAAATCGATGAAGAACGTCGTCGTATTTCTTTAGGCTTGAAACAATGCAAACCTAACCCGTGGTTACAATTTGCCGAAACCCACAATAAAGGCGACAAAGTTGAAGGTAAAATCAAATCTATCACTGATTTCGGTATCTTCATCGGTCTTGAAGGCGGTATCGACGGTTTAGTTCACTTGTCCGACATTTCTTGGAATGTAGCGGGTGAAGAAGCGGTTCGTAACTACAAAAAAGGCGACGAAGTTGCCGCAGTCGTGTTGCAAGTCGATTCAGCGAAAGAGCGTATTTCTTTAGGTATCAAGCAACTTGAAGAAGATCCGTTCAATAATTTCGTTGCAGTCAACAAAAAAGGCGCAGTAGTAAGTGCCAAAGTTGTTGAAGCTGATGCGAAAGGCGCTAAAGTTGAATTAAGCGGCGGCGTTGAGGGTTATATCCGTGCGGCAGACTTAACCGGCGAAGTGAACGCTGGTGATGTTGTTGAAGCGAAATATACCGGCGTAGATCGTAAAGCGCGTATCGTTCATTTGTCCGTTCGTGCTAAAGATCAAGCTGAAGAAGCGGCTGCAGTTGCAAGCGTAAACAGCAAACAAGAAGAAGCTGTACCAAATGCAATGGCGGAAGCATTTAAAGCGGCAAAAGGTGAATAATTAATTCACTGTTGAACTAAAAAACCGACGTGTGCAAGCACGTCGGTTATATGCCTGAAGAAATAAAAAATATTCGGGTTTAGCGAGAGAGTGAAACAACGTAATCAATTTGCCTTATAAGCGACGGTATATTTATTAGGTTGTTTTATTGGGAAAACAAAGGATAACATTATGACTAAATCAGAACTTATTGAAAGCTTGATGCGTAGTAATCCGACTTTACCGATTAAGGTTGTGGAAAACTCCGTTAAAGATCTTCTTGAACATATGTCTTTGTCTTTGGAAGACGGTGATCGCATTGAAATTCGCGGTTTTGGCAGTTTTTCGTTACATTGTCGTCAACCGCGTATAGGACGTAACCCTAAAACCGGTGAACAAGTGAAATTGGATGCCAAATGCGTGCCTCACTTTAAAGCGGGTAAAGAATTGAGAGAACGCGTTGACGTTCGCGCTTAATTTTTCTTCACTTAAAAACGACACCTTAGTGTCGTTTTTTTCATTTATTTTTGGCATAATGTGACGAACAAACCAACTAAAAGGAAAACATGATGATTAAGTATATTTTGGGTTTTGTCATTGTCTTAGCAATTATTTTAGTTGCGGTTACTGTGGGTGCAAATAATGATCAAGTCATTACATTCAATTATATTGTCGCGCAGAGTGATTTTAAACTGTCTACTTTAGTGGCTATTTTATTCGGTTTAGGCTTGATTTTAGGCTGGCTGATTACCGGCTTATTCTATTTAAAATTAAAATTGAAAAATATGGGACTAACCCGCCAAATTAAACGCCAAACCCAGCAAATTAACGAGCTAACCACCAGTCGCTATAAGGCTGAATAAGAATGCTTGAATTACTCTTCCTGCTCTTGCCGATAGCAGCTGCTTACGGTTGGTATATGGGGCATCGTAGCGCGAAAAAAGATCAGGAAGACGTCAGTAATAAACTCTCTCGTGATTATGTCACGGGAGTCAATTTTCTTCTTTCCAATCAAACCGAAAAAGCCGTTGATTTATTTTTGGATATGCTGCAAAAGCAGGAAACCGAAAATGAAATTGAAAGCGACTCACAATTTGAAGCCGAACTTACGCTAGGCAATTTATTTCGTTCGCGCGGAGAAGTGGATCGCGCTTTGCGTATTCATCAGGCACTTGATCGCAGCCCGAATTATACCTTTGAACAAAAACTGCTGGCAAAGCAACAACTTGCAAAAGATTTTATGGCGGTTGGTTTTTTTGATCGGGCGGAAAATCTCTATATCACATTAGTGGATGAACCCGAGTTTGCAGAAGGGGCTTTGCAGCAACTGGCGGTTATCTATCAGAAAACGAAAGAGTGGAAAAAGGCGGTTAATGTCGCTGAAAAATTAGCGAAGATTGCGCCGAAAGAAGATAATATTGAATTGGCGCAGTATTATTGCGAATATGTGCGAACGTTAACAGCGGACAGCAAAGAAAATCCTCAAGACATTTTGCGTCAGGCATTACAAGTGGCGCCAAGCTGCGTGCGGGCGTCAATGTTATTGGCGGACTTGTCGGTTCAACAACAGGATTATAAAAGTGCGGTCGAAATTTTGGAAAATGTGTTAAATCAGAATCCTGACTATGTCAGCGAAATCTTGCCGCAATTGAAAACCTGTTACCAAAAATTAGAGCAACTGGATAACTTTGAGCTGTTTCTTATTCGCGTGACGCAAGAGCATAAAAACAGCAGTGTCGAGCTGGCATTAGCGGATTTAATTGCGGAGAAAGACGGTCGGGCAGCCGCACAAACTAAAGTTTATCAACAGCTTACCCGAAATCCGAGTATGTTTTTATTTCACCGTTTTATTCAATACCAGATTGATGAAGCGGAGGACGGGCGCGGTAAAGAAAGTTTGGTCTTATTGCATAAATTAGTCGGCGAACGGATTAAACAGAGTTTTGATTATCGTTGCGTTAACTGCGGTTACCAAAGTCATAAATTAATCTGGTGTTGTCCTTCATGCAGACAATGGGAAAAAATTAAACCGAGTACCGGTACGGAATATCAATAAAATTCAAATAGTAATAAAGAGGAAGTTAATATGGACAGCAAAATTATCGTTGCATTAGATTATGAAACTGAAAAAGACGCATTAAATTTGGTGGATCAAATTGATCCGAGTTTATGTCGCCTGAAAGTCGGTAAGGAAATGTTTACCACGTTAGGTACGGATTTCGTTAAACAGCTGCATAGCCGTAATTTTGATGTTTTCCTTGATCTTAAATTTCACGATATTCCCAATACAGTGGCAAGAGCGGTACGTTCTGCGGCTGATTTAGGCGTTTGGATGGTGGATTTACACGCCAGCGGCGGTTTGCGGATGATGGAAGAAGCCAAAAAAATCCTTGAGCCTTACGGTAAAGACGCCCCCTTATTAATCGGCGTTACGGTGTTAACCAGCATGGAGGATTTGGATTTGCTGCAAATCGGCATTAACGCTTCACCAATGGAACAGGTTATTCGCCTAGCGCATTTGACCCAACGAGCCGGTTTGGACGGCGTAGTCTGTTCGCCGCAAGAAGTGGAAATTTTGCGTAAAAATCTTGGGCAGAATTTTAAATTAATTACACCGGGTATTCGCCCTGTGGGGAGTGAGTTCGGTGATCAGCGTCGTGTTATGACACCGACAGCAGCGGTTAAATCCGGTTCTGATTATTTGGTTATCGGTCGCCCGATCACACAAGCGGAAAACCCGGCGGAAGTATTGTGTTCAATTAACCATTCCATTATGAATATGAACTAATGATGAACGATAGCGTGTTAGTTTATTCCACTGAAAACGGTAGAATTCAAGCGGAAAAAGTGAAAACGGAACGTCCTAAAGGCGACGGAATCGTACGCATTCAACGTCAGGTAAGCGGACGCAAAGGAAGTGGCGTTTGTGTAATAAGCGGTTTGGATTTATCTGATGAAGAATTAAAAAAATTGGCAGCCGAATTGAAAAAACGTTGCGGTTGCGGCGGTTCGGTGAAAGAGGGCAACATCGAAATTCAGGGAGAAAAACGCGATTTGCTGAAACAGCTTTTAGAACAAAAAGGTTTCAAAGTTAAATTAGCCGGCGGATGATTCAAAAAAGAAGCCTAAAAGCTTCTTTATCAAGTAAAGCCGACCAATATAAATGCTGTATAAAAAAAGCCCTTTCAAATTGAAAGGGCAAAACATATTTGGAGTCATACTTTTTAGGGTATGTGCTGCATTATATACATAAAATTAACGAATGCAACATTTTTTTAACATTTTATTTCTGATGCGGATTTCGAGTGTTACTGCCGGACAAATTGCGCATTAATAAGGCGTAATCCAAATTCACATCTTGCGGAATATCCAAAAAGACAAAATGTCCGTCACCCAAACCGGCTTCCACTTCTTCATTTTTGCGGTTCAGCATTCGATTGATTTTAAAAACAATATTTCCTTTCGGTGTCATCATCTCCACTTCGTCACCGAGTAAAAACTTATTTTTTACCGCAACTTCCGCCATACCTTGTGTATTTCGCTTGCCGGTAAATTCACCGACAAATTGCTGACGTTCGGAAATAGAATAGCCGTAATCGTAATTTTGATATTCATCGTGAGTATGGCGACGTAAGAAACCTTCGGTATAACCGCGGTGTGCCAGACTTTCCAAGGTATCCATCAGGCTTTCGTCAAACGGTTTACCGGCGGCGGCATCGTCAATGGCTTTGCGGTACACCTGTGCGGTGCGGGCACAATAATAGAAAGACTTGGTGCGACCTTCGATTTTTAACGAATGCACGCCGAGTTGGGTCAGCTTTTCCACATGTTGCACGGCGCGCAGATCTTTTGAATTCATAAAATAGGTGCCGTGTTCGTCTTCAAATGCGGTCATTTGTTCATCCGGTCGTTGCGGTTCGGTATACAGGAATACTTTATCCGTCGGCGTGCCTTCGCCCAATGTCGGCGTTACATTTTTTACCTCGATTTGTTGTGACGGATCGAACATTGGCACGATATTGCCCACATCATCGGTTTTGCCTTCCTGCACATTGTATTCCCAGCGACAGGCGTTGGTGCAAGTGCCTTGGTTCGGATCCCGTTTGTTAATATAACCGGACAATAGACAGCGTCCCGAATATGCCATACATAATGCGCCGTGCACAAAAATTTCCAGTTCGATATCAGGCACTTGCTGACGAATCTCGGCAATTTCCTCTAAGGATAATTCGCGCGATAAAATCACACGGGTCAAGCCCATTTGTTTCCAAAATTTCACCGTCGCCCAGTTCACCGCATTGGCTTGCACGGAAAGGTGAATATCCATATGCGGAAAGTGTTCGCGCACCAGCATAATCAAGCCCGGATCGGACATAATCAAAGCGTCCGGCTGCATATCCACAACCGCTTGCAGATCCTTAACAAATGTTTTCAATTTGGAATTATGCGGTGCAATATTGACCACTACATAGAATTTTTTGCCTAAGGCATGCGCTTCGTCGATGCCGATTTTTAAATTGGCGTGGTTAAATTCATTGTTGCGAACGCGCAGGCTGTAACGCGGTTGTCCCGCATAAACGGCATCCGCGCCGTAAGCGAAAGCGTAGCGCATATTTTTCAATGAGCCGGCGGGGGAAAGCAATTCCGGTTTAAATACTGTTGTCATAAATGTCTCTTTTTCTGATGTCAGGTCAGTAGCTTACCTTGGTAAGCCGTTTTAGGAGAGGCTATTTTAGGCGGATTTTGTTATTTGTAAAGCCGAAAGGGCGAAAAGTGCGGTGGATTTTCCGCGCGTTTGTGATATGTTATGCCGATTTTTTAGCAAAGAAGGATAGGTTATGACAGCGGAAACCCTCAACAATTTTTCTCTTATCAGCCGTTTATTCGGCAATTTGTTTTATCGTTCGCCGACGGATCCCGTGCTGGCGGGCGTATTTGCTTGGTTGCAACAGAAAGGGCTGGAACAGGTTTGGGCGTTGGATACGGATAAGGAAAGCGAGCAAGCCGTTGCCAATCTGCAAATGGCGTTGGATCTCGCCGCGTTGGAAAAAGAATATCGGAGTTTATTTCAAGGCGAACAGGCGAAAGTGGCAAAAGACATCGCCGCTTACGGCATTAATGCGGAAGAATTTCTTGCGTTCCGTCGGGAGCGCAATATGCCGGAGGTGCAAAGTGCGGTGGATTTCGGCTTAGTTTTATTAACCGCGTCTTGGATTGAGGATAATTTGGATTCAAGCGCCGCTCAAGCGGAATTATTCGAGCGTTTTTTATTGCCTTGTGCCGCGAAGTTCCTCGCTAAAGTAGAAAGCTGTGCGACATTGCCTTTTTACCGTTCGTTAGCCCTGTTATGCCGTGAAATGTTAGCGGCAACGGCGGACGAATTGGAAGAAGAGTAATCGGCGTAAAAGATAAAAAGTGCGGTCGGTTTTTCCGACAGTTTGCAAAACAACCTCATCGTGCAAAACAATGACAAAACCGACCGCACTTTCCGCTTATCATTTGCCGCCGAATCCGCTAGACTGACATACAGCCAACCGTTACTTTTTCCTCAAGGAGCATCGACCATGAAAAAACTTCTTCTCTGCTGTTTACCCTTATATATAATGACATACGCGCCGTGGGGACAGGCTGCCGAGCCTTCCGCCGGGCAAAACGCCACGGTTCAACTGCCGGCGGTGTCTTTGCGTATTCCTCAAGAAGCCCGCGTGCCCGCCGGGCAAACTTGGAACGATTTACTGCAACAGGCGCATCATTTAAAGCAATTTGGCGAAAGCACGCTCAAGCAGTTGTCGCCGGCGCAAGCCGATCAACTATATGAAGACTACGGGCGCGTGATCGACAAATTGCACCATGATTTCAACAATGTGGATATTCATTTTCTGCATGACCACTTTTCCTATTACGACTACAACGAAAAAACCGAGACTTATACGCCGAAGCCTGAAATCATTGCCCGTCAACAACAGCTTGCGGCGGTGGGGTTTGAATATCAGGATGCCGGCGAAGGCATGGCGGTGATCAAGCCACAGGCGGATTATTATCCGACGATTTTTATGCCTTATTTATCTCCTGCTTATCGTGATTACGCCTTTATTTATGCGGCACAAGCGAAAGAACAGGCAGTGATGGACGGCGGATTGCTGATCGGATTTCAAGAGCTGGGCGGGCGGATTGCCGCGTGGGAAGGCTATTTGCGCACCTATCCCGACAGCAAATGGAAGCAAGAGGTGCAGTGTCGGATTGCCGCTTATCAGACGATTTTCTTAACGGGATTGGACAACAGCCCGCTGTTTGAGGAAAACAACAAACTGTCGCCCGATGTGGCGCAAACCTGGCAGGATTTTGTGCTGCGTTATCCCGACAGCCCGACCACTGGCTATATCAAACAGATTCAGGCACAGCGCGGCAAAAGCAAAATGCTCGCCACTGCGGTGAAATTATTGCAGGCGCAGGATAATGCGCTCTGTGAAAAGCTGAACTATGAATAAAAAAACAGGGTGGAACTTTGTGTCCACCCTGTTTTTTCACCCTGATGTTTTTTAACGCGCTACTCTCAGCTTGGCGACAAAATGGCGGAAAAACCGACCGCACTTTCAGCCGATAGCGCCGTATATCAGCCGTTATGGTTGTTTCTCGGCAACAAACGCACTCGTGGTGGCGATCTTGCCAAGTTTATTTTTATCGATGGTTTGTATTTCGCCCGCCAAGGCTTTGGCTCCCTCGCCCATAAATGTGCCCTGATAGTCGCCGATATGGTTTTCATAGTACAGTCCTTGTCCCGTTATCGTGCCGTTAAATGTGATGGCATCCTTTGAGGTTTGAATAGGTGCGTTGTCTAATAACATCATCAGCTTCTTGCTCAGATCGTTCCTAATTTTGCCTTCAATGGTTTTGTTGTTAAAATCGGCGGACAATGTGACGCTAAATGGAGTGTACGTCGCGTTATGAGGCGCGCTTCCTCTCTCCACCAGCGTTCCCTTTCCGTTATAGGTGACGGTGCCGCTGAGGGTGGCTAGGTCGCTCGCGGGCGTTGGGGTGCCTCGAAAAAGCGGGGAATAGTAAACGTAGTCGTCTCCGTTAAGCTTTCCGCTGGCGCCCATTACAGCTGCCGCCGCATGCGGGTTGCTGGTGTAGGGAAAAACCGTATATTGCATATCAATCGGCAATGTGACGCCGTCAACAATGACTAAGCCGATTTTGTGAAAGTTATAACGGATAGGCGATACTATATCAAAAATCAGCATAGATTCTATTTCCTTAGCGGTGAATACGGCATTTAGCAAGTCTTCACCGGCGAGCCCGATCGGTTTCGGGTCATAAATCTGGTCAATTTGCGTTTGTAATGCACCAATTTGTTTTTTCAATTCAACGGAATTCTGTTCCAGTTCGTCTACCTTTTTGCCCAATGCGTTCCTCTGCTGTTCGAGGAGTCGCACTTCGGCTTCGGTGTCGCTAAGCTGCTTGGTTAAGTCGGTCACTTGTTGATTGGCGTTATCCAGTTGAATTCTCAAGGCGTCGGCGTTCGCCCGTGCCGCCAGTGCATCGGCGTTGGCT
>JBHBXR010000080.1:0-3213 GCA_041795785.1 Mesocricetibacter sp. | reverse complement strand
TCGTGCATTCCAAGAATCCCTGCCGTTTACTGCATTATTAGTAGTATTTTTCTCTATCGTCGCCGTCATTATCGATCAACAATTGTTTGCGCCGATCATTCAATTTGTATTGGCGGCAAGCGAAAGCACGCAATTAGCGCTCTTTTATATTTTCAACGGCTTGCTTTCTTCTATTTCGGACAACGTTTTCGTCGGAACAGTGTATATTAACGAGGCAAAAAACGCCTTAACCAACGGCGCTATTTCACAAGAGCAATTTAATTTATTGGCGGTGGCAATTAATACCGGCACCAACTTACCGTCCGTAGCCACACCGAACGGACAAGCGGCATTTTTATTCCTGCTGACCTCATCTTTAGCACCGTTAATCCGTTTGTCTTACGGCAAAATGGTTTATATGGCGTTGCCTTATACGATAGTATTATCCTTGGTCGGTTTGCTAGCCGTTGAATTTATTTTGCCTTCGTTCACGACTTGGTTGATACAATCCGGTTTACTCAATTAAATACATAATTAAAAGGAAATATAATGCTGCATTATTTTAAAGTGCTCTCAATGAAACGGACGGGATGGTTCTTACTGTTATTTTCAGCCTTGTCTTTGGAAGCTGTTGCACTTTATTTTCAGTACGGAATGGAATTGGCGCCTTGCGTGATGTGCATTTACGAACGTGTCGCATTATTCGGGATTGTATTTGCGGGTATATTAGGCTTTATCGCACCGAGAATGTGGTTTTTCCGCACTTTAGGTTTATTGACGGGCTTGGGGAGTGCCGTGAAGGGCATGACATTGGCAATCAAACACGTCGATTATCAAATGAATCCTGCGCCGTGGAACCAATGTACTTACCTGCCGGAATTTCCTTCTTCTTTTCCGTTGGATAAATGGTTTCCCGCTTTGTTTCATCCGAGCGGTTCTTGCAGTGAAATCACTTGGCAGTTTTTAACGTTGTCAATGGCGCAATGGATTGTGATTATTTTCGCCTTCTACACATTGTTATTACTACTTGTGTTAATCAGCCAATTCAAATCCGTTCCGTTAGATTCCAAACGCCGTATTTTCCGCTGATGCAGCGTATTTCAAATATGTTCGATACGGATTCCGCCGCTGAAATTCAGTGGCGGAATTTGTTTTTATCGGTTTGAGCAACCTCAAATAAAGGTTTTCAGCACACAGCATATACTTCCGTTTTATCTTGCGATAGGATGTTTCAAAAACGGAGAAAATTCCGACCGCACTTTTAAGTGTGTTTTTTTATCCGCCTATTGCTCCAAACATCAAAATCCCCTAAACTACGCGCCGATTTCCCCGTGAGGAAACGCCCTTCTCTCTATCTTTAATAGTTGCCTGCGAGCAACAAAAGGACTTCAAAATGACAAACAATGTTGATAACTATGGCTGGAAAGCCTTGTTAGGTTCTGCCGTCGGCTATGCAATGGACGGCTTCGATCTGTTAATCCTCGGTTTTATGCTCACCGCTATTTCGGCGGATCTCGGGCTGACTCCCGCACAAGGCGGTTCGTTAGTTACATGGACGTTAATCGGCGCCGTTGCCGGCGGTATCATTTTCGGCGCACTCAGTGACCGCTACGGACGTGTGCGTGTGCTGACGTGGACAATCGTTTTATTCGCCGTCTTCACCGGTTTATGCGCCTTTGCGCAAGGCTATTGGGATTTATTGATTTACCGCACCATCGCCGGCATCGGCTTGGGCGGTGAATTCGGTATCGGCATGGCGTTGGCGGCGGAAGCTTGGCCGGCGCGTCATCGTGCCAAAGCCGCCTCTTATGTGGCATTAGGCTGGCAAGTGGGCGTACTGGGCGCCGCATTGCTCACTCCGTTATTACTACCGATCATCGGCTGGCGCGGAATGTTCATCATCGGTATTTTCCCTGCTTTCGTTGCTTGGTATTTGCGCGCAAAACTACACGAACCCGAAGTATTCGTGCAAAAACAAGCCGATAACCCCGTCTCCAAACTGGAACCTTTCCGTCTATTAATAAAAGACAAAGCCACCACAAAAGTCAGTATCGGTATCGTGATTCTGACTTCAGTGCAAAACTTCGGTTATTACGGCATTATGATTTGGATGCCGAATTTCCTGTCCAAACAACTCGGCTTCAGTTTAACCAAATCGGGCATTTGGACCGCGGTGACCATTTGCGGCATGATGCTCGGCATTTGGATTTTCGGTCGTTTGGCGGATCGTATCGGACGTAAACCGAGTTTCTTACTATTCCAAACCGGCGCAGTGATCAGCATTATCGCTTACTCGCAATTAAGCGATCCGACTACGATGTTATTCGCCGGTGCGGTATTGGGGATGTTCGTCAACGGGATGATGGGCGGTTACGGCGCTTTAATGGCGGAAGCTTATCCGACGGCGGCACGCGCTACGGCACAAAACGTGTTGTTTAATTTGGGACGCGCCGTGGGCGGCTTCGGACCGGTGGTGGTCGGCGCGGTGGTTTCCGCGTATTCCTTCCAAATCGCCATTGCCTTCTTAGCGACTATTTACATCATTGATATGATTGCAACCATCTTCCTCATTCCCGAATTAAAGGGTAAAGCGTTGGATTAAAAAACGCCGATTTTTCCGACCGCACTTTACTGATCAAAGTGCGGTCATTTTTCAGCTTATTTTTTATACTTATTCCTATCCCCCCGTTCTCGTGTTAGAATTACCCACTTTTGAATTAAGCGAATATATACTTCATGACATTAGTAGATTTTATTGTAACCAAATTAGACGATTTAAAAGCCACGGAAATCCGGCGCATTGATGTGCGCGGAAAATCTTCCGTCACCGATGATATGGTGATCTGCACCGGCTCCTCCAGCCGCCATGTTTCCTCTCTTGCGCAGAAACTCATCGATGAAAGCAAACAGGCGGGATTCGAGACTTTCGGAGAAGAAGGCAAAGCCACCGCGGATTGGATCGTGGTGGATTTCGGGCAGGCGATCGTTCATATTATGCAACGCGAAAGCCGTGAAATGTATCAGTTGGAAAAACTGTGGGCATAAAACCGTCCTTTTTCTGACCGCACTTTTATAGAACGAAATGAAAATACAGCTTATCGCCGTGGGAACCAAAATGCCCGATTGGGTCAAAACCGGATTTGAAGAATACCAACGCCGCTTCCCTAAAGATATGCCTTTTGAATTAATTGAGATTGCCGCCGGCAAACGCGGTAAAAATGCGGATATCAAACG
>JBHBXR010000079.1:0-14938 GCA_041795785.1 Mesocricetibacter sp. | reverse complement strand
ATCCAACAACAAATCTACAATTTGCGCTTGAATCGTCACGTCCAACGCCGTCGTCGGTTCGTCGGCAATCAACAGTTTCGGTTTACAGGCAATCGCCATGGCAATCATTACCCGTTGACTCATCCCGCCGGATAGTTGATGCGGATACACATCCAAACGGGATTCGGGATCGGGAATGCCCACCATACGCAATAACTCAATAGTACGTTCACGTCTGGCTTTTTTACTGCCGCCCTGATGTACCATCAAGGCTTCCATAATCTGATAACCGACGGTGTAACACGGATTTAAACTGGTCATCGGATCTTGGAAAATCATAGAAACTTCCGCACCGACCAATTTTTGTTTCTCTTTTTCACTCATGGCAAGTAAATCATTGCCTTCAAAAGAAAGCGCTTCGGCGTTTACCCGCCCCGGGAAATCAATTAATCCCATAATTGCCAAAGAGCTGACGGATTTGCCCGAACCCGATTCGCCGACAATACCCAATACTTCGCCTTTGTTAATTTGATAACTGACGCGATCCACCGCTTTAAACGGGGTATTGGGATCACCGAAATGTACGGAAAGTTGGTTGACCGTTAATAATGACATACTTCCTCCTACTGTTTTAATTTCGGATCAAGGGCGTCACGCAAACCGTCACCCATTAAATTAAAGGCCAATACCGTCAGCAAAATCGCCACACCGGGGAAAGTAACCACCCACCAAGCGCGTTGTACGAATTGCAAAGCTTCCGCCAACATCGCACCCCATTCCGGTGTCGGCGGTTGAGCACCGATTCCTAAGAAACCGAGTGCCGCCATATCTAAAATGGCATTAGAAAAACCTAAAGTCGTTTGTACGATTAACGGCGCCAAACAATTCGGCAGGATAACGATGAACATTAAGCGTAAGGCTTTAGCGCCCGCAACTCTGGATGCAGTCACATAATCGCGGTTAATTTCATTTAATACGGAGGCACGGGTTAAACGGACATAACTCGGCAAAGAAACCAAAGCGATGGCGAAGGATGCATTCAACAGAGAAGGACCGAGCACTGCCACGATGGCAATGGCCAATAATAAACTCGGCATTGCCAACATAATATCGATAATGCGCATAATGATAATATCGACGATACCGCCCACATAACCTGCCAATAATCCCAATGACACGCCGAAAACAAAGGAAAGAGAAACGACCAATAAGCCGATAAACAATGATAATCTGGCACCGTAAATTAAACGTGACAAAATATCCCGCCCTACATCATCGGTACCTAAAATATAGTTCCAGTTGCCCCCTTCCAACCAAGCGGGCGGCATTAATAGCGCATCTCGCGCCTGTTCAATCGGATTATGCGGTGCCACCACATCAGCAAAAATACTAATTAAAAAAACGGCTGCGATATAAATCAAACCGACTACCGCACCTTTATTGTGACTGAAATGCGTCCAAAACTCCCTTAACGGTGTTTGCGGAGCCGGCGCTTCAATCGTTGTAATCACTTCGGACATATAAAAATTTCCCACTATTTTTTATGACGGATACGCGGATTAACCACGCCATACATTAAATCGACAAATAAATTCACGACAATAATGATGGTTGCAATAATCAATACTGCTCCCTGCACCACCGGATAATCCCGTGCGCGGATTGCTTCAATCACCCATTTACCGATACCCGGCCAAGCAAAAATAGTTTCGGTTAAAATCGCACCGGACAGCAGTTGACCGACAATCAAACCGATAACCGTCACTACCGGAATCAATGCATTACGCAATGCGTGTACGATAATAATCCGTAACGGCGCAAGTCCTTTGGCTCGTGCGGTGCGAATATAATCTTCCCCCAATACTTCCAGCATAGAAGAACGGGTCATACGGGAAATCACCGCCAACGGAATGGTGCCGAGAACAACGGACGGTAAAATCAGGTGCGATACGGCGGATTTAAAGGCGCCGGGCTCGCCGGAAAGCCAACTGTCGATTAACATAAAACCGGTGACGTTATCTATCCAAAATTCCGCACCGATTCGACCGGAAACCGGCGTAATATCAAGCTGAACCGACATTACCAACATTAACAGCAACCCCCACCAAAAAATCGGCATGGAATAACCGGTCAGCGACACCGCCATCACCGTATGGTCGAATACGGATCCCCGTTTCACCGCTGCCAAAATGCCCACCGGAATACCGATAATCACCGCAAATAAAATCGCGAAAGTCGCCAATTCAACGGTTGCCGGAAACAGTGACAAAAATTCCGTCATCACCGGTTCGTTATTTTTAAAGGAATTACCCAAATCCCCCTGAGTAATACCTTGTAAATAATCGACATATTGGATATACAAAGGCTGATCCAAGCCAAGTTGTTTTTTCATTTGTGCATGAACTTCGGGGCTTAACCCGCGCTCCCCCATCCGAATTTCGATTGGATCTCCGGGAATCAAATGAATCAGAGCGAATGTTAAAAGCGTAATGCCGATAAACGTAGGAATAACCATCGCAATACGCTTCAAAATAAATTGAAACATAGCTTTTCTCTTATAGTTTTAAAAATACGGCTAGAAGTCGGCTTGAAATTTCACAATAGCGCCGAAATTTATCGGATTTGTACGACATCCGACAAACCGGAAAGGAGTAAAATTGATGAATAGCCGGTAAAACCCTTTAACCATACGGCAAGGCGGGCTATAATGCAAACCGTTTGCCATTGTACAAGAAGAAAAAAACGAACACCATTATTTATTGTTAAGAGATGAGAAATGTCCCAATTACAAACGCCTTATTATTTAATAGACAAGCGTAAACTGTTACGCAACATGGAACGAATCGCCTATTTACGCGAAAAATCCGGTGCCAAAGCGCTGCTCGCCCTCAAATGTTTTGCAACTTGGAACGTATTTGATCTGATGAGCCAATATATGGACGGCACAACCTCCTCCTCGTTGTACGAAGTAAAATTGGGTAAAGAAAAATTCGGCGGTGAAACTCATGCTTACAGTGTAGCTTACAGCAATCACGAAATCGACGAAGTCGTCGCCAACGCCGATAAAATCATTTTTAACTCCATTAATCAATTAACCCGTTTTTCCGACCGCACTTTGGATCTCAAACGCGGTCTGCGGGTAAATCCGGGAGTCAGCACTTCCAGTTTTATTATTGCGGATCCCGCCCGTCCGCACAGTCGTTTAGGCGAATGGGATATTGATAAAATCCGCACAGTCATGCCATTAATCAGCGGCTTTATGTTTCATAATAACTGCGAAAACGAAAGTTTTGACAAATTCAGCGCAATGCTCGATCACATTGAACAAACATTCGGCGAGTTACTACACCAAGTCGATTGGGTCAGCTTGGGCGGCGGCATCCATTTTGCCGCGGAAAATTATCCTCTTGACGCCTTTGCCGCGCGTTTAAAAGCCTTTGCCGATAAATTCGGGGTACAGATTTATTTGGAACCGGGCGAAGCCGCCATTACATTAAGCACCAGCCTTGAAACCACCGTACTGGATACGCTTTACAACGGTAAACAACTGGCGATTGTCGATGCCTCCATTGAAGCGCATATGCTGGATTTGTTGATCTATCGTTCGGAAGCCAAATTATTACCCGACGCATTTCAAGGCAAAGGTGATTATCCCTATATAGTATGCGGAAAGTCCTGTCTGGCGGGGGATATTTTCGGCGAATACCGTTTCGAACAGCCGTTGCAAATCGGCGATCGCATTTCCTTTTGTGATGCGGCGGGTTACACCATGGTGAAGAAAAACTGGTTCAACGGCGTTAATATGCCCTCCATCGCAGTGCGCGAACTAGACGGCAGCATCCGTTTAATCAAAGAGTTTAATTATCGGGATTATGTGGAAAGTCTGTCATAATCCGATACGGAATTGGCGGTGACGATTGAGGGTGAAATACGCATAAATCGGACTGCCATAAGGATTCGGTATCACTTTTAAGAATCAACCGCAACGGTTTGACGAGGTTTTCAAGATGCCGAATTTTGACTAACAAGTACTGTTTAGTTGACGCATAAAGGAATGCCGCTAAATATGTATCATAAGGAAAATACCATAATGAAAAAAAATGTTTTAATTATCGGCGCCGGCGGCGTTGCACAAGTTGTCGCACACAAATGCGCGCAACATAACGATATTCTCGGCAATATAGCCATCGCTTCGCGTAGTCTGCACAAATGTCAGGCGATTGTTGACAGCATTATTACCAAAGGGAACTTAAAGCAACCGGCCGAAATCCCCTGCTATGAATTGGATGCTTACAATATAGAAGCAACCAAGGAACTGATCAAAAAAACCGACTCGCAAATCGTGATCAACGTCGCGCAGTCCTTTTTAAATATGTATGTGCTGCAAGCCTGTATTGAAACGGGCGCCGCCTATCTCGATACGGCAATGCACGAAGATCCGAACAAAGTGTGCGAACCGCCGCCTTGCTATGCCAATTATGAATGGAAACGTCGCGAACTGTGCAAACAAAAGAACATCACTGCCATTCTCAGTATCGGTTTTGATCCGGGCGTAGTAAACGCTTACGCCGCCTATGCGGTCAATGATGAATTCGATAGTGTTGACAGCATTGATATTATTGATATTAACGCCGGCAGTCACGGTCGCTACTTCGCCACCAACTTCGATCCGGAAGGGAACTTCCGCGAATTTGTCGGTGACGTATGGAGTTGGCAGAACAGCAAATGGGTCACCAATAAAATGTTTGAAGTCAAACGTACGGATGATCTGCCGATAGTCGGCGTACAAAATTCCTATTTAACCGGTCACGAAGAACTGCATTCTCTGGCAACTCATTTTAATATTCCGAATATCCGTTTTTGGATGGGGTTCGGCGATCACTATATCAATGTGTTCAGCGTATTGAAAAACTTAGGCTTATTGTCCGAACAGCCGGTAAAAACCGCAGAAGGCTTGGAAGTAGTGCCGTTAAAAGTCGTCAAAGCAGTGTTGCCGAATCCGGCTTCGCTTGCGCCGAACTATACGGGCAAGACCTGTATCGGTAATATCGTGAAAGGTAAAAAAGACGGTAAAGAAAAAGAAATTTTTATTTATAACGTCGCCGATCACAAAGAAGCCTATGAAGAAGTGGGCAGTCAAGGTATTTCTTACACCGCAGGCGTACCGCCCGTCGCAGCGGCAATGCTGATTGCCACCGGTGAATGGGACGTGCAAGAAATGCGCAATGTGGAACAGCTTGATCCGAAACCGTTCATCAACCTGTTAAATAAAATCGGTTTACCGACCCGAATTAAAGATGAAAACGGCGATCGTGCGTTGACCTTTTAAAAACAGCGTCAAAAACGACCGCACTTTTAGCATAAAAAACGTGGGAAATCCCACGTTTTTTATTGTTAAGCGATTACTTGGTTTCCAAGTCAATCCCGTAGAACGGATGTAGCCCGAACGGGTTGATCACATAGTTCTTCACTTCTTTACGAATCGGGACATAAGTGGTGGAGTGGGCGATAGTAATCCAAGGCGCCTGCTCTTTAAAAATTTGTTGCGCCTGTTCGTATAACTTAATACGTTCCGCTTGATCCGAGATTTGTGAGGCTTTTACCACAACTTTATCAAAGTCTTCATGACAGAATTTGGCGTAGTTTGAGCCTTGTTCGACGGAAGCGCAGCTTAATAAGGTATTTAAGAAGTTGTCCGGATCGCCGTTGTCACCCGTCCACCCCATCATACCGGTTAAATGCTCGCCGTTGCGCATACGTTTAAGATACTCACCCCATTCGTAGCTGACGATTTTACCTTTCACGCCCACTTTTTCCCAATCGGCTTGAATCAACTCCGCCATACGACGCGCATTCGGGTTATACGGACGGGAAACCGGCATCGCCCAAATATCCGTTTCAAAACCGTTTTCAAAACCGGCTTCTTTTAATAACGCTTTGGCTTTTTCCGGATTATATTCGTAATCCTGAACGGCGTTGTTATAGCCCCACATTGTCGGTGGAATCGGGTTTTTCGCCACTTGACCTGCGCCTTGGTAAACCGCCGCTAAAATCGCATCTTTATTAACCGCATAGCTTAACGCCTGACGAACTTTTACGTTATCGAACGGCGCTTTTTTCACGTTGAAGTTTAAATAACCGATATTTAAACCGGCTTCATTCAGCAGATTGATATTGGCATCGTTTTTCATTTTTTCGATGTCGGCAGGATTCGGATACGGCATCACGTGACACTCGCCTTTTTGCAATTTGGCGTAACGTACGGAGGCATCCGGTGTAATGGCGAACACTAAACGATCGATCGGCGCTTTGCCTTCCCAATAGTTTTCAAAGGCTTTGTAACGGATGGTGGAATCTTTTTGATAGGAAACAAATTCAAACGGTCCCGTGCCGATAGGTTCGTTATCCACTTTTTCCGGAGTTCCGGCTTTCAGCATATTTTCAGCATATTCTGCCGACAAAATCGATGCGAAGTCCATACCTAAGTTAGCCAAAAACGGCGCATTCGGCACTTTTAAGCTGATTTTTACTGTGTAATCATCTACTTTTTCCACTTTATCAATGATATTCGGCATATCCATACCGATAAAATATTCGTAATTGCCACCGGATACTTTGTGATACGCATGGTTCGGATCTAACTGACGGTTAAAGGAAAATAATACATCGTCCGCCGTCAACTCACGACTCGGTTTGAATGCTTTATTACTGTGGAACTTCACCCCTTTACGCAAATGGAAAGTATAGGTTTTACCGTCTTCGGCAATATCCCAGCGCTCCGCCAAAGAAGGAAGCACTTTCGTGCCGCCGGTTTCAAAGGCAACCAATCGGTTATAAATTTGTTGTCCGCTCGCATCAATACTTGCTCCGTCCGTTACGAATTGCGGGTTTAAATGCGAAGGAGACGCTTCGGAACAATAAACCAAAGTTTTTGGCGCGGCGGTTGCCATGGCGGAAACCGTTAATGCAATTGCCGTGAGGGATAATTTGGTAGAAAATTTCATACAAGCCTCTTAATAGAATGTTGTGTTTGTTTTACATTGGAATGTGATAAAAAAATGGGAACGTTATAAAAACGCGTTAACAATTTGGCAATATATTCAGAAAACGTCAATATTTTTTTCTGAAAAAGCTCATTTTCTATAAAAAATGTGAACAACATCGCATAATGCTTAATTTTAACGTTCGCGTTATATAAAAAATGCCAATCGGAACAAACGATTGGCATCATATAAATGAAAGGAATATTACATCATTGCGGTAATATATTTCAGCATCACGCCGGCAGCAATGGCAGAGCCGATTACCCCCGCTACATTCGGTCCCATGGCGTGCATTAGCAGGAAGTTTTGATGATCCGCTTCCAATCCGATCTTATTGGAGACGCGCGCCGCCATCGGTACGGCGGATACGCCGGCAGAGCCGATAAGCGGATTGATTTTGTTTTTACTGAATTTATTCATCAGTTTCGCCATAATCACACCGCTGGCGGTACCGATACCGAACGCAATAACGCCTAGCAATAAAATGCCCAAAGTTTGCGGTTGTAGGAATTTATCCGCGATTAATTTGGAACCGACGGATAAGCCTAAAACGATGGTCACGATGTTGATTAGCGCGTTTTGTGTAGTGTCGCTTAGACGCTCAACCACGCCGCTGACGCGCATTAGGTTACCGAAACAAAACATTCCCAGTAACGGCGCGGCGTCCGGCAGCAGCAACGCAACCAGTAATAACAATATAATCGGAAACAGGATTTTCTCACGGTTACTGACGTTCCGCATTTGAACCATGCGAATTTTACGTTCCGCTTCCGTTGTCAGCGCACGCATAATCGGCGGTTGGATCAACGGCACCAGCGCCATATAAGAATAAGCGGCGACGGCAATCGCACCCAATAATTCCGGTGCCAGTTTACTGGTCAGGTAAATGGCAGTCGGACCGTCCGCACCGCCGATAATACCGATAGAAGCAGCCTGCGGTAAGGTGAAGCTAATCACCCCCAACCAGTTTAAACCCAAAGCGCCCAGCACTGTGGCAAAAATGCCGAACTGTGCCGCTGCGCCTAATAACAAGGTGCGCGGATTGGCAATTAACGGACCGAAATCCGTCATCGCACCGACTCCCATAAAAATCACCAACGGCGCAACACCGTATCCGATGGCGACGTTATAAAACAACGCCAAGATACCGGCAGTGTAGCCCATATCGCCTGCCATCACTTCCAGTTCGCTAATCACCGACGGCGCAAAAGCGTTTAATGCGCTTTTAATCGCAACGGGATCGGGAACCGTATGTAATTTCTCCGCAATAATCGCCAATTGTTCCGGTGTGCCGTGATGCAATAAATTATCCAATGCCGTCATCGCCAAACCTGCTTCAGGGATATTGGACAGCAATCCGCCGAAACCGATAGGCAATAACAGCAAAGGCTCAAATTTACGGGAAATCGCCAGCCACAGTAAGAGCAGGCTGATGGCAATCATGACTGCTTGCCCCCACTCCATGTGCATAACGCCGGTTCCCCGTATTAAGGCGTAAATACTTTCCATGCTGACCACCTAAACCAATGTCATTAAGGTATCACCTACGGCAACGCTATCACCTGTTTTCACCGCAATATTTTGCACGGTACCCGCTTGGGATGCGCGGATTTCGGTTTCCATTTTCATGGCTTCTAAAATTAACAACACTTCGCCTTCGGCAACTTTTTGCCCCTCCGTCGCCACAACTTTCCAAATATTACCGGACATCGGCGCGGTAACAGGCGTGCCGTTCGTCGTTGGCGCGGCAGCAGGTGCCGTTGTTGCGGTCGGAGCCGGAACGGCTGCCGGTGCGGAGGTCGGGCTGATATTGGTAATATCGCCGCCTTCGCTGACTTTCACCACAAAGGACTTGCCTTCCAGTTCCACCGTATAAACCGCCGAACCGGCAGGTGCGGACGGTGAAAGTGCGGTCGGTTTTTCCGCCGTTTTCGCAGCGGCTTTTTCCGCTGCCGCTTCAACGCTCGGCGCCGGTTCAAAGGCATCCGGATTGCCGCGGTTTTCTAAGAACTTCAACCCGATTTGTGGGAACAGCGCCACAATCAACACGTCGTCAATCGGATTATCCGCCAGTTTAATGCCTTTTTCCTGCGCCTGTTGGGTCACTTCCGCTTCTAGTTTATCCATTTCAGGCTCAATATGATCGGCAGGGCGATCCGTAATCGGCTCCGCACCTTCCAATACGCGCGCTTGCAATTCCGCATTAACCGGCGCCGGCGTCAAACCGTACTCGCCTTTTAAAATACCGGCGGTTTCTTTCGCAATGGTTTTATAGCGTTCTCCCATTAACACGTTGATAACCGCCTGCGTTCCCACGATTTGCGACGTCGGCGTCACTAACGGGATATAACCCAAATCTTTTCTGACTAACGGAATTTCTTTCAACACTTCATCCAATTTATCGGACGCATTTTGTTGTTTCAGTTGACTTTCAAGGTTGGTCAACATTCCGCCCGGCACCTGCGCCACTAAAATACGGCTGTCGGTACCGCGTAATTGTCCTTCGAATTTCGCGTATTTTTTGCGTACGTTACGGAAATAAGCGGCGATTTTTTCCAGTTTCGGAATGCTTAAACCGGTGTCGTAGGCGGTATCTTGCAAGGTGGCAACGATGGCTTCGGTAGCCGGATGACCGTAAGTACCGCTCATTGAAGAAATGGAAGTGTCCACACCGTCCACACCCGCTTCAATGGCTTTCAGCAATGCCATTTCCGCCATCCCCGTGGTGGCGTGGCAGTGTAGATGTAATTGCACGTCATAACGTTTTTTAATTTCACCGACCAGTTCGTAAGCGGCGACCGGCGTTAAAATACCCGACATATCTTTAATCACCAAGCTGTCGATACCGATTTCGAGCAATTGCTCGGTGACTTCCAACCAAGTATCCACGGAATGCACCGGACTGGTGGTATAACTCAACGTACCCTGCGCGTGTCCGCCGTTTTTACGCACTGCTTTCAGCGCTTGTTGCATATTGCGCGGATCGTTCATGGCGTCAAACACACGGAATACGCTCATACCGTTCTCCACTGCACGCTCTACGAAACGATCCACCACATCATCGGCATAATGACGGTAACCCAACAGATTTTGTCCGCGCAATAACATTTGCAGCGGCGTATTCGGAATGGCTTTTTTCAACTCGCGTAAACGCACCCAAGGATCTTCGCCTAAAAAACGAATACAGGCGTCAAAGGTTGCGCCTCCCCACGCCTCTAACGACCAATAGCCGATTTTATCCAGCTCGGCGGCAATCGGTAACATATCATCAAGACGCAAACGGGTTGCAAAAAGAGATTGGTGCGCATCACGCAGTACGACATCGGTAATTTTAATTTGCTTAGCCATAATATTTGAATCCTTACTTAATTAATTTAATCCCTGAGAGCGACGATAATGGGCGATTGCCGCAACAATCACCGGACGCAAGCGCTCCAAGTCATCGGGTTGAGAAGATTGAATCGGTTGGGCTTTAGGTTGTTTGGAAACAGGATCGGGAAAAAACCGATTGATTAGGATGGAGGTTAATCCGAGCGCCCAGATTAACAGTAATAAAAAAACTAAAACAAACCCCATTCCCACCATCATCAGGTTGACACCTTCCTGAAAGAGTTCTGTCGCTGTCATTATTTACCTCTCTTTTGATGTGAGTAGCAGAAGAATAATACCGATTTTATACAATAAAAAAATTGAGATAGATCACAGAGTAATAAATTGATCCGGAAAAAAGCAAAAAATTCGTCGGGTTTCAATCCGTTAAATCATTCATGGCATTAATCAGCCGAATGTCGTCAAATTGGTCGAGTTCCCGCGCACCAATGGTTCGTTCGCGAATCTTACCTTCAGCCAATAATTTTTGCCGCTGCGTGCCGTTCAATAACGGGCAGTCTGGAGTAAACCATTGTCCGTTACGACGAAAAACCAAATTTCCAATAGAACAATCCGTTACTTTACCTTGTTTAATGATGATAATTTCATCGCAATTTCCGCGTTGTGCGAATAAGGCGTTTAACTGTTCGCGGTCATTATATTTCAAATCGTAATGAATGTCGTCACAAATAATCGGTTGAAATCGTTGATAAATTTTTCGTTGATAAGGAAAAAAACGAACCTCGGCGTTATCCCGATTATAAGCGAGGCGACAACGCAATAACGGCATAGAAAGTGCGGTGGAAAATTCGGGCGTTTTTTCAATCAGCGTTAAAAGATCAAAAATCCGCACCGCACTTTTAGGATAAATATGCCGATAAAAAAGCGCCAAGCTCCGCTCATAGCGTTGTTGATGTAATGCGATATTCTTCACTTCGCCCCGTTCGATACAAATCGTTTCAAATAACGGAAATTCCATATTCTTCCTTATGTTTTTAACGGCACATAAACTTTTTGCAGTAATTCGTCATATTCTTCCTGTAAACGGCTGTGGCGCGTAATACCGCCGCCGCTACGGAAATACAGCTTGTCTGCGCGCCGTTCGATAAAACGGATCACCACCGCGCTTTGCAAGCCGTCACCGTCAAACACCCCGAATACGCCGCTGTAATAACCGCGCGCCTGTCCTTCCGCCTGACGGATAATCCGCACGGTTTTTTCTTTCGGCGCACCGCTGATAGAACCTGCCGGTAATAATTTGGCTAAAATCGAACCGATTTGAGCCTGCCAATCGGCTGCCAAATGCCCGTAAATTTCCGAGCTGGTCTGCAAAATCGCACCGCGTGCCGTTTGAATTTTTTCCACATAACGAAAGCGGCTGACCTCAATATGTTGCGCGACGGTGGCGAGATCATTACGCATCAAATCGACAATGGTGTAATGTTCGCGCTCTTCTTTCGGTGACCCCAACAACAACGCTTCGGCGTTGTCCAAAGAAGCGTCAATCGTGCCTTTCATCGGATAAGTATAGATTTTATCCTGCTCAATGCGGACAAAACATTCGGGAGAAAAACACACGAATTGATCCTGCACATAGAGTTTGTACGCCGCCTGACTGTGTTGAAACAGCTGTTTTAAATCGTAATTGGTTTGAATTTCCGTCGCATAAGTCAGGTTTAACAAATAGCTGTTGCCCTTTTGCAATTCTTCTTGCACCAATTCAAAGCCCGCCTGATATTGCGCCAACGTCATCGGTGATTTATGCAAATAAAAGGGCTCAACGGGTAAATCCGTTTGCCAATCAATATTATGTCGCCCTTGTATCGCAAAATAAACGCCCTGCTCCGCCGCCTGCTCAAGCGGACAAATGAGCGGTTTTTGTTGTTCAAAATCAATCAGAAAGAAAAACGGTTGGCGTTTGCCGCCGTATTCATCGGCTTGGCGGATAAAGTGTTGAAAAAGCATCGGAACGGATTCTGAATAAATGAAATATTGTTGCAGTTTAGCCCAAATTTTTTCAAAAATCCTGTATTTTCTTTTATACTTAGCCACCTTATTCCAATTAATCAAAATACGAAATGACGCCGCGTCTGTTAATTATCAATAATCACGATTCTTTCACTTACAACTTAGTGGATTTAGTGCGTAAGCTTGCTATTCCTTTTACGGTGGCAAACGTGGAAGATGTACGCCTTGAACAAGCGGAACGCTTCTCGCATTTTCTGATTTCCCCCGGCCCCGACGTACCGAGCGCCTATCCGCAGCTGTTTGCGCTGTTGGAACGTTATCATCGCCATAAAGCCATTTTGGGCGTCTGCCTCGGTCATCAAACCCTCTGCCAATTTTTCGGCTCAACCCTATATAATTTGCCTGACGTACGCCACGGACAACGTCGCCAATTAAAAGTGCGGTCGGATTCCGCCTTGTTTTCCGGTTTACCGCCGCAATTTCAAATCGGTTTATACCATTCTTGGGCGGTATCTGAACGTAATTTTCCTGCGGAATTGGAGATTACCGCCGTTTGCGACGATGAAATTATCATGGCGTTTCAACATAAAAGCCTGCCGCTTTTCGGCGTGCAATTTCATCCCGAATCCTATATTTCCCAATACGGAAAAGAGATCCTAGCCAATTTTTTCCGACAATAAATTTTATTTTTGGAAGCCTCGTCACGTTTTTTTAACAAAACCGTAAAATTTTACTTGATACTGTATATTATACCAGTTATTATAGCCGAAATTTTACAGAATCCGTTTATGAGGTTACAACATGGCAACGCAAGAAGAAAAAAGTAAAGCACTGGCAGCCGCTTTAGGTCAGATTGAAAAACAATTCGGCAAAGGTTCGATTATGAAACTGGGCGACACCCAAGCCCTTGATGTGGAAGCGGTTTCCACCGGTTCATTAAGTTTGGACGTCGCATTGGGCATCGGCGGTTTGCCGATGGGGCGTATCGTAGAAATCTTCGGTCCGGAATCTTCCGGTAAAACCACTTTAACCCTATCCGTCATCGCCCAAGCGCAAAAAGAAGGCAAAACCTGTGCGTTTATTGATGCGGAGCACGCCTTAGATCCGATTTATGCGGCAAAACTCGGTGTGGACGTGAAAGAGCTGTTGGTCTCTCAGCCGGATAACGGCGAACAGGCGTTGGAAATCTGTGATGCGTTGGTTCGTTCGGGTGCCGTTGATGTCATTGTCGTTGACTCGGTAGCGGCGTTAACGCCGAAAGCGGAAATCGAAGGCGAAATGGGCGATTCCCACATGGGTTTACAGGCGCGTTTAATGTCACAGGCATTGCGTAAACTGACCGCGCAAATCAAATCCGCCAACTGCTTAGTGGTATTTATCAACCAAATCCGTATGAAAATCGGCGTGATGTTCGGCAATCCGGAAACCACCACCGGCGGTAACGCATTGAAATTCTACGCTTCCGTACGTTTGGATATTCGTCGCGTCGGTTCAATTAAAGAAGGCGAAGAAGTCATCGGTAACGAAACCCGCGTTAAAGTGGTGAAAAACAAAGTCGCCGCGCCGTTCCGTCAAGTGGATTTCCAAATTCTGTACGGCGAAGGTATCTCTAAAAACGGCGAACTGATCGAATTGGGCGTTAAACATAAGTTAGTGGAAAAATCAGGCGCTTGGTATTCCTATCAAGGTGAAAAAATCGGGCAAGGCAAAGCCAATGCAATGAAGTGGTTGGCGGAACATCCCGAACAGGCATTAGCGTTGGAAAACAAACTGCGCGAGGAACTGTTGGCGAATCCGGAAAAAACCTTAATGGCGGATATTGATTCGGTAGATGCCGAAGCGGAGAGCGACTATTAATTTCACTCATTACTATTTACACATCTCTAAAAGTGCGGTTAAAAATAACCGCACTTTTTAAATCCGCACCCGATGAATTATAAAATCACGAGGAAAGTTATGTCTTCAGTCGCGTTAGCCTATGTCGTTAATTTGCTCAGTCGGCGTGAATACAGCGAATATGAACTACGCTGTAAAATGCAGGAAAAAGCATTTGATGAAGAAACAATCAATGCCATGATTGCTCATTGCCTACAAAAGAACTGGCAAAATGATAAACGTTTCGCTGAAAACTATCTGCACTTCCGTTCACAGCGCGGTTACGGCATAAACCGCATCAAACAGGAACTGCGCCAATTAAAAGGAATTCGCGCGGAAGTTGTTAACGAAGCCATCGCAGAATCCGAAATCGATTGGTCGGAAAGGGCATTATGCTTGCTAAATAAAAAATTTCCCGATTATCAATCGGTTCAGGATCGTAAATCCAAACAGAAAATATGGCGCTATATGTTGTCTCACGGTTTTAATACGGAGGATTTTTCCGACGTATTTAACTGCTGTGATATGGATGAGTAAAGAAGTCCGTTTTATCGCATAAGATTTGGGGCTGACGTAGATTAGCCCTAAATTTCACACCATTTTCGCAATGTTTTTAACTGCTCTTTTGGTGCCCCAAAGTTAAACCGAAATTCACATTCCTTCAAGAATAAAGGGAAACTTTTTCGGTCAATTCCATTATATTT
>JBHBXR010000078.1:0-5794 GCA_041795785.1 Mesocricetibacter sp. | reverse complement strand
TTCCTCCTACGTTTGCCCAAATATACATGGAAGATCAGCAAACGATTCCCGATAGTGGTCTGATAGTGCTGTCAGACAGCAAGATCGAAGGAAGAGGAAATCAAGTGTGGGTACGCGAGAAGGGCGAGATGATGCCATCGGTGTACGCCAATGTATTGCCGGTGGGTAAAGGCTTATTGGCCGTAGAGGCAGAGGAAGGGCATGGTTGGACGTTGTACAGTAGCGAAGGTACAAAGCTCACGGCTGTTAGCTATCAACGGATCGATACTTTTGCGCAAGGATTAGCCGCCGCGCAACGTGATGAAAAATGGGGCTACATCAATGAAACGGGCAAAGAAGTGCTGGCGGTGCAATATGAAGCCGTAACTCCGTTTCAGGAAGATCGCGCTTTGGTGAAAAAAGACGGACGCTGGCAACTGATTGATCGGGCGGGCTGTGTGTTGGCAACGCAGCCGTAGGATTTTCTGACCGCTCTTCTTTCTCAGCCAATACTAGCAGTCGATATAGTATTGGTAGAGTGCGTAAGGCAACGGGCATGAAGTGCAGTCAAAATCTAAGACGTTTTTCCAAATTGAAAAAACAGCCCAAAGATGATGTGCGTCATCGTGGGGAGGAAAATGCGATCTTGCCTTGAGACAGCACATGAACGTCTTGTAAAAGATATACAAATATCATACGATTGCCGTACATCTATTACAAGATCACAGTTGGGAGCGGGTAAAGCGCAGACAGCCCATACTTTTCAGGCTGCCCCTGATCCGAATACACATTAAGGAGGCTGACCATGTCTGACAGTCTATACACCAAACTCATTACTCAAGCAACACTCGCCCCTTCAGGACACAATACCCAACCTTGGCGGTTTAGCATACAAGACGATGGTACAATTTGTATCGTACCCGATTTATCTCGCACTTTGCCGATTGTGGACGGCGACAACCGCGAACTCTTTATCAGCTTGGGTTGTGCTGCCGAAAACCTTGTACTCGCGGCCAGTGAACAAGGTTATACAGCCCAAGTCCGTAGTGATGAAGCTACAGGTAATATCCGCATTCATCTAGACAAGCAACTTGTTGAACCTAATCCGCTTGCCACCCAAATTACACGCCGCCAAACTAATCGCAGTCTGTATTCTGCCCAACGCATTTCCGATGACGTCATTACCCAGTTGCAGCAAATGCCTACCGAAACCGGCACGCATATTTTTTTATATGCCAACGGTACGGCGCCTTACATTAAAATCAGCGAATACATCTTGCAAGCTGATGCCTTACAGATACGAAATCCTGCGTTCAAGCAAGAGTTAAAAACATGGCTGCGCTACAATAAAAAACACCAAGACCAAACGCGGGACGGATTAAGCTATGCCGTCTTTGGTGCGCCAAATGTGCCACGTTGGATAGCCGAAATCGTCATGTCACTTGCCATGCGTGAATCAGCACAGCGCAAGTCTTGCCAACGGCAAATAAGCCATACATCCCATTTCGCCCTGTTTACCCTGGAACAGCAAACCGTCAGTCATTGGATAAATTTGGGCCGTACCCTGCAACGCTTCCTGCTTGCAGCTACCGCACAAAATATCGCCCATTCTTATCTCAATCAGCCTTGCGAAGAACGCGCTGTCGCCCAAAATATGGCACATGCTCTATCGCTTAATACATCACCTGCGATTTTGATACGGTTGGGTTATGCTGCTCCGCGCCCCTATTCGTTGCGCCGTAATATTGCCGATGTGATAGACAACAGCCGGTAAGTTGGTGTATTTATATCCGACTTTTTTCATTGTCGGATTATGTCGAGTCCCCAAATGACGCACGTTATTATGGTGTTCAAATTCTTGTTCCTTTTCGGGTATAATTTTGCGCAAATTAAGAAGGATTTTTTATGGCAAAATCAAACTATATCACCCGTCAAGGCTGGAATACGCTTGATCAGGAATTAAAATTTCTTTGGAAAGAAGAGCGCCCGAAAGTGACGCAGGCGGTGTCCGATGCGGCGGCATTGGGCGATCGCAGTGAGAATGCGGAATATATTTACGGCAAACGGCGTTTACGCGAAATCGATCGACGCGTGCGTTTTTTGATGAAGCGGTTGGAAGTACTGCAAATTGTGGACTATCATCCACGACAGGAAGGCAAAGTATTTTTCGGCGCTTGGGTGGAACTGGAAACGGAAGAGGGTGAACAAAAACAATACCGTATCGTCGGTTGTGACGAATTCGACCCCGCTAAAAACTGGATTTCCATTGATTCCCCTGTAGCACGCGCGTTAATCGGCAAGTGTGTTGACGATGAAGTGAAAGTGGATACGCCGTCGGGTAAAATCACGTTTTATGTGAATCGCATTTGGTATGAAACCTAGCGTAAAAACGTGCAATTTTTCAACCGCACTTTACAACTATATTACAGCACTCTCAACAAAACCGGCTGATATGCCGGTTTTTTATTTAGCTTCTGAGTATAAGAACGCACGATAACGAAGGAAAGTGCGGTTGTGAAGAAGATAAAAATCGCGCTGACAAGTTCGTGCTTAAACAGATTTTCGCTGATTAATGCGGCGCTCAAAATCGTCAATAAAGGCACGACATATAACAATAATGCGGATACCAGCAGGGAACGTTCGGGCAAGCCGATTTCAACCAATTGTCCGGCTTTAAGCGGCATGATGGTAGCCACTTGCAGAATGTGCCCGTTTTTTTCACCGGTCAGTTTGCTTAATGCGGAAGTGCCGCAACCGCTTTTAGCGGCGCAGCTACCGCAAGCGCTTTGAGATTGGCATTTGACTGTTGCCATGCCGTCTTGATAGCCGATGACTACCGCATTTTCTTTCATCATAGCGTTTTATTTTTTGAATTGAATATCCTGCACGATGCGTTTTGCCGTGCTGACGGGGATCTGCCCGATTAAGGTCACTTCTTTATCGCCGATATTTTCACTATAAATCGTGTTGGCGCCTTGTTTCCATACGTTTTCCTGTTCGTTTGGCAGGATTTTGTCTGAAACGTACAATGTGAATGAAAACAAACCGTCGCTGTACAGGCGGCTTTCGATCAAATTATCGGAATTATCTTCCGTTTCCACGCTTTCTTTAATTTGGCTAAATCCTTCCGGCAGCCAACTGGTATTCCATGCGGTGATTTGTTGTGTATTGTCCGTTTTTTCCGTCAATAACGGCGGAAACGGCACATTGCGTAAATAAGCGGAGAGCTCTTGCAAACCGTCGCCGACATAAAGATCCACTACACGGAACTGCTCAAGTAAATTATCATCACGATCCAACATATCGCTGCGTAACAACAGATGGTTTTCTTCGTCAATAAACACGACATATTGATAACGGAAATTATCTTTCGGCAAAATGCGGATAGTTTGCACGATGCGATCGGCAATTCGGTTGCGACCGACGTTGACGAAATCATAGTATTTTTGCAGGCGGTTAAAATCGCTGTGCAAAATACTCGGCAGGTTATCCAACATATATTGGGCGTTAATGGTGAAAGGTTGGTGGTTGACCTTAAAATAACTGATCAGATTGTCGCGTTGCACGATTTCCTGTCTGACACCGTCCAGTGTCGCCAGTTGCGCATAGGTTTTATTGTCTTGAGAAAGGTGACGATAGCGCAAGGTCTCAATATTACTCGGCGTAGTTTGTACGAAAATAATTTCGTAATTAAGCTGATTTTTGGCTTTTGCCATGGCGTCAAGCTGTTGTTTCGGTGGCAACGGTTCATTCGCCGCCACGGTAAAAGACAGCGTCAAAGAAAAAAGTGCGGTTAAAAAAAACGGCGTTTTTAACATAGTATTTATCAAATTCGGTGTAAACAAATTCACCACCGAAAATGGTGGTGAATAACAATAAGGGATTCAGTAATTATTTACTGGCTTGTTGCATATCGTCAGCATACATACGGCGTTGCAATTCATAATTTTGTAACATTGCGCCGATACGTTTGTTTTTCTGCTCGATTTGTTCTGCCGTAACCACATCTTTTATCGGTGCGTTATAGCTCACTTCCTGTACCCCGTTGTTAAACGGCGAGGTTTGCAACACAGGTAGATCTTTCTGCACGTTATTGTCCGCATTGAAAGACTGTACTCCCAATACCGCCACCAAACATACACCGGCTGCCACCCCGATTTGTACCATAGGCGCAAACAAACTTCTGACTTTTTGCATAAACGGCAAACTTTCAACTTCTTCCGGAGTCGGTTGAGAGACTTTAATTTCCGCTTCGGCATCAATTAATGTCGCCATTTTTGCCGTAAAATCCGCACCTAACAGCACGTCGGTTTCTTCGCGCATCACCGCACGAATCGTATGATAATGAGACCAATGCTGTTGCAATTCGGCATCTTGACATAATTTTGCAGTAAATTCGTTACTTACTTGCTCTCCGTCAATATACGCTGAAAGTAACTCTTTTTGCATTTTATTTACCCCGGTTTTTTTGAATTTAGGTTTATCGTTGAATAAGCGGATTAATTTTACTTTCGATAATTTCGCGCGCACGGAAAATCCTTGAACGCACCGTGCCGACAGGACAATCCATAATTTCGGCAATTTCTTCGTAACTTAATCCTTCAATTTCGCGTAACGTTATCGCCGTTTTGAGTTCTTCCTGCAAATTATTGATGGTATCGAACACAATCTTCTTTAATTCGGCGCTTAACATTAAATTTTCGGGTGTTTCCACATCCCTTAAATTGCCACCTGCGTCATAGGTTTCCGCTTCCTCCGCCAGAATATCCTCATTCGGCGGACGGCGTCCCTGCGCGGTTAAATAATTCTTTGCCGTATTGACGGCGATTCGGTAAAGCCATGTGTAGAAAGCGCTTTCACCACGAAAAGAATCCATTGAGCGGTATGCTTTTATAAATGATTCTTGTACAACGTCAGGAATATCATTGCGTGGCACATAACGGGTCAAAAGCCCGGCTACTTTATTCTGATAACGGGAAACCAACAAATTAAAGGCTTTTTTATCTCCCTGCTGCACTCTTTCTACCAAAGCCTGATCTGTTAGCTGTTCAGCCATATAACCTCTTATATCAGCTCCAATATCCAAGACAGCAAGCTCTTGTACTGGATTAGAGCGTCCAAATTTGAAAAAGTTCAAAAAATTTCATGCGAACGAAAAATTTCCGTCGCCGTTAGGGCTTATGAATGTTCGACAGCCCCTAATTTCAATGTAGTTTGAATATGGGTGATCATCTCTTGTAATTCAAGGTCGGGCGCTTTCACCCGATTAAAAAACCATGAAAACAGCTGTAAATCGCTGCAAGCCAACAAGCGTACAAACACGGCTTTTTTATCATCAGGCAGCGCATCAAAATGCTGCTGATAAAAGGGCATAATCACTTTATCTAACTCCAGCATCCCGCGTCGGCAATCCCATTCAAGACGTAATTTATTGTATTCTGTCATGATTATTTCCGTTGTTGATTTTTAACGTCAGGCATTATAACGGGAAACCGACAAAAAAACGACCGCACTTTGCATATCAATAAAAATCAGGCTTGCTTTTGGGCGTGATAACTAACTTAATGATATGGTATTAAACGTATCAGGCATAATTTTCAGAATGGCATTACTTCAAACGGCATACCGCAATTTCTTTATTATCAGTAAGATAAACCCAAAACAAATCTCCGTTATGGTCGATAAGTCGGGCATATTTCCCAAATCCGCGTGGGAAAACCACTTCGGAAATTGCTCTGTCAGCAAAGGAAAAAATCCGTTGTTTGCCCTTCCATTCATCACTCTGAAACACGGGCGTAAGTATCAGATATTTCTG
>JBHBXR010000077.1:0-11731 GCA_041795785.1 Mesocricetibacter sp. | reverse complement strand
GTTAGCAATAACTGCGGGCAACGGAAATAGCACCGTCTCAGTAATCTCTTTATCGGTTAAATTTTTATACTGATAAGCGACTTTGATTTGCCCTTGGCTGATAAACAGATCTTCGCTTTGCATCGCGATTTTATCGTTTTTGATATATTCCACGCCGCCGGTAGCGACAAATCCCGTGCTGTCGTTGGCTTGTGCTAAAAACGATAAACAACATGACGTCAGAATGACACATTTCTTCATATCAGTCTCCGGTTAATGAGCGTGATAAAAATAATGCCGCCGCACCGCGTACGCCACCCGAATCGCCGTATTTGGCTTTTTTAATCAACGGCACTTTGGCACTGCGCATTAAATGTGCCGGCAAGGCTTTCGGCAAGGCTTCGTACAGATAATCGAAATTGGATAAACCGCCGCCCAACACGATAACGTGCGGATCTAATGCGGTAATGATATTGCCGATGGAAATCGCCGCCAATTCGATAAAAACGTTGACAAAATCCACCGCACTTTTATCGCCGGCATAGAAACGCTGAATGATTTCTTTCGCCGAAACCGCTTCGCCTTTTAAATCGCGATACAACATCTCAAAACCGCGACCGGACAAATAAGTATCCAAACAGGCGCGATTACCGCAACCGCACTCGTAAATCGGCGCGTTATCCCAACCGAGCAATTTCAACGCATGATAGTTCAATTGCAAATGCCCCAATTCTCCTGCCATACCGGTTTGTCCCGAATGCACTTTGCCGTTAAACACCAAACCGCCGCCAAAACCTGTGCCAAGAATCAAGCCGAGTACCAACGGATATTGTTGATTTTCTTCATCCCACGCTTCTGACAAGGCAAAGCAATTCGCATCATTTTCCACCCGCACTTCGCGCCCTAAACGTTCGGATAAATCTTTGACAATCGGTTTATTGTCGGCGGCACGAATATTGGTAATTTCGGCAATCCCCGTCTCTTTATTGACAAAACCCGGTACGCCTAATCCGACCGAGCCTTTACAACCGAATTTTTCATCCGCTTTTTTCACCAAATTCGTAATCACGTTCAGCCATTCTTCATAGCTTTCTTTCGGCGTTTCCACCCGTTCGCTGTATTGTTTTTCCAGCTTATCGTTGAATACCGCCAATTCAATTTTAGTACCGCCGATATCAAAACCGTATAACATTCCGTTCTCCTTAATGTACTGACAAAACTCAGGTTATTTTAACCGCACTTTTAAGCGGAATCTTTGCGAAAGATCGCCTTTTTGCTTAAAAATAAAAAAATACCGCAATGCACCAACCACGCAATCAGCGTGCTGATAAATAAATCTATCGGATAATGCATTCCTAAACGCAAGCGGCTGACCAACATGAGTATCGCCCACACCGCCATTGCGCCGACAAGCAATTTTGTTTTTAAACCGTCACGTCCGAATAATCGGACGAATCCCACTGTCAGCAGTAGCCAACCGACGGCAAAAATAGTATGTCCCGACGGAAAAGAATAGCCCGTTTCATTTTCACGATGATGAACCAACCAAGACGGACTTTCCGCTTTATCGGCATAATAATCCGCGACAATTACAGCACGTTGAGCGCGCGGTTGATCATAAAAATAATCGGTGGAAACATCGCTGTTTTGCGCAATTTCCGCAATAAAAGGACGAGGTTCGGCAAACGCGGTTTTCAGCGCCGATTTTACCCCTTGGGTTAAAATAACGGAAAACGCCATGACACCGACTGCCAACATCCATTGTTTGCGACTCGGTGCGATAGGCAAAAACAACAACGCAAACAAGCCGCAGGTGATCAAGGCATAAGGCGCGCTGCCCGTTTCCGTCAACCAATATAAAAAATAATCAAACTGCGTTAAAGCGGCATCGCCTTGCCATTGCCAGTTAAAAATCCACGCAAAAAAAGGTACAAGACAAAGCAACAAAGTATATAATGACAAACGTGTTAGCATATTCACTTTCCAAATAAACGAAAAATCGTATTCTAGCATTACCACCCGATAAAAAGAATAAGGATTTGTTTTATGACAAAAATTCAGTTGGTTACTGAAGCGAATTTACCGACCGAGTTCGGGCTGTTCAAAATCGTCGGTTTTGAATTTCCGGACAGCAAAAAAGAACATGTGGCATTAGTGATGGGCGATATTTCCGACAGTGAAAACGAACCCGTATTAGCGCGTATTCATTCCGAATGTTTAACCGGTGACGCATTACACAGTCTGAAATGCGACTGCGGCTTTCAACTCAGCACCGCACTACGCCAAATCAGCGAAGCGGGACGCGGCATTTTAATTTATCATCGCGAAGAAGGGCGCGGCATCGGCTTGATTAATAAAATTCGCGCTTATTCATTGCAGGATAAAGGCATGGATACCATCGAAGCCAATCTGGCTTTAGGCTTTGCCGCAGACGAACGCAACTTTGCCGTCTGTGCGGATATGTTTGAATTATTAGGCGTGAAAAAAGTCCGCTTGCTGACCAATAACCCGAATAAAATCGATACTATGAAAAAAGCGGGAATTAACGTAGTGGAACGCGTGCCATTAAACGTGGGAGAAAACCGTTATAACACTGAATACCTTGATACCAAAGCAAAAAAAATGGGACATTACATTATACATAACGATGAAAAACACCTTTTGGACTGTCCTCATTGTCAATCGGAAATCCCGTCAAAATAAGCAAAAAAATGACCGCACTTTAATCATGCGGTCATCTTATATTTCGCTCTGTTCTTCCAGTCCCAACACATTGGAAAATGCGCGCAGTCCGGTAGCGTTCCCCGTTTTTACCATGGTTTGCATCGCTTGGGTCGGCGGATGAATAAGTTTATTCATCAATTTATAACTTAATTCCTGCAGCACTTGCTGTGCATTTTCCCCCTGTTGTAACGACTGCACGGCTTTTTCCAGCAATTCCTGTCGAGTGCGCTCCGCATCATTACGATAAGTACGGATTAAACCGGAAAATTGATGGACTTTCAGCCATTCGAAAAATTCGGCACATTCTTCACGGATAATTTGTTCCGCATGCAAAGAGGCTTTTTCCCGTTCGCTTAAATTACGCTGAATAATATTATGCAAATCGTCCACCGTATAATGATAAACCGCATTCAGCTCATTTACGCTTTCCGCCACATCGCGCGGCACGGCGATATCCACAATCAGCATCGGTGCGTAACGGCGTTGCTGTTGAGCTTGTTTTACCATTTCCTGCGTAATTAATACCGTCGGGCTTGCCGTGGAAGTAATAACGATATCCGCTTGATTTAGCGCCTGTTGTAATTGTTCCAAAGATAAAGCCTGAATGTTCTGCTTGCTCTCCAGCTTCTCCACCAAGGCTTCGGCACGCGCTAAAGTGCGGTTGGAAATCGCCAAGTTTTTTACACCGTGACGTAATAAATGACGGCTGACCAATTCGATGGTTTCTCCCGCGCCGACTAACAGCACGTTTAACGAGCGTAAACTATCAAAAATCTGCCGTGCCAAACTGCAAGCCGCGTAAGCGACGGAAACGGCGCTTTCACCGATATTGGTCTCGGTTCTGACCCGCTTTGCCGTAGAAAAGGTTTTTTGTAACAAACGGGACAATTCCGTCGATACGGGCATATTCTGTTGCTGGTAATAATCTTCACTGATTTGATACGCCTGTTTGACCTGCCCTAAAATCTGCGGTTCGCCTAAAATCAAAGAATCCAGCCCGCAAGCCACCCGCATAATATGCTGAACCGCCTGTTGATTTTGATGCAAATATAAACAGTTTTTTAACTCATCGGCTTCAAGTTGGTGAATTTGTGCAAACCAATCCGCACAGTTGTCGGCAAGTTGCTGGCTTTCCTGCGGCGAAACCTGCTTATTGTGCAAATAAATTTCAGTACGGTTGCAAGTAGACACAATCACGGCATGCTGGGCTAACTGTTGCTGTTGAATCTGTTGTAACGCCAAAAGCCGCTTTTCTTCAGAAAAAGCGACTTTCTCACGCAATGCAACAGTTGCCGTTTTATGATTAATGCCGAGAACTAAAATCGTCATAAATTTAACATAACATTGTGCGACGAAGATCAACCGTAAACGATAAAAACGCCGATTTTTATCACCGCACTTTTACCGACGCACAATAAAATCACCCACTAAGTAGAAAATAAATATAAAAAAATAACTCGTTTATTCTAATCAATAACCGATTATTCGGCAAATTTAACCACGTTAATTTTACGAGAATACCTTTTTTTAGGTAGTGCTATAAACACAAAAAGAGCGAACTAAGTCCGCTCTTTTCAATCAAACCGCATATATTTATGCTTGCGGATGTCTTTCCGCAACTTCTTTTAATAAGGTTTGCAGTTCACCTTGTTGGAACATTTCTAACATAATATCACAACCGCCGATTAACTCTCCTTCCACCCATAATTGCGGAAAAGTCGGCCAGTTTGCATATTTTGGTAGCTCCGCACGAATGTCCGGATGCTGTAAAATATCTACATAACCGAACGGCACCTGACAATTGATTAACGCTTCCGACGCGCGGGCGGAAAAACCGCAGGAAGGCAATTTCGGCGAACCTTTCATATAAATTAAAATCGGATTTTCAGCGATTTGTTTTTTGATTTTGTCTAACGTTTCCATAGTATTCCTTAAAAGGCTTAGATAAATAAACGCGGGCATTGTAGCATAAGTTGAAATAATCTGACCATATTTATCAACTATTACCCATCATTCGGCAACTCTGATATTACCAACTGCCGCCGGCACCGCCTCCGCCAAAACTGCCGCCACCGAATCCGCCACCCGACGAACCGCCCCCGAAACCACCGCTGCCAAAACCTCCGCCGAAACTGCCTCCGCTACGACGGTTACGCCCTAACGTTGATTGACGGATAACCTGTTCTAATCGATGATTATTAGTCGGACTAATATAAGGCTGTTTACGCCAATTAAGCTCTCCTAACACCACCGCTAAAATAAAAAATGCAATCATCAGGAAAGGGATTATTTGCTCAAGTGAGCTTTCTTCCTCTTCCTCCGCAGCAAACTCGCCCTTACTGGCTGCGATAATATAATCCAATCCGTTATTAATACCGGCGGCATATTGATTTTGCTTAAAACTTGGCGTAATTGCATTACGGATAACCTGCGCTAGAAAAGCGTCCGTCAGCACGCCTTCCAAACCCTGTCCGACCGCAATAAATATTTTGCGATCCGCTTTGGCAATCAGCATCAATACACCGTTATTCAGCTGCTTACGTCCGATTCCCCATTTATCACCCAGTTCAAAGGTATATTGGGAAATTTCGTATTCCTCCGTTGTCGGCACCATCACCACGGCAATTTGTGAACTGGTCTCGCGACTAAATGCGATTAATTTATTTTCCAACGCATTTTTTTCAGCAACAGATAACGTGTTTGTATAATCATTAACATAATGAAAAGGATTTGGACTTGCCGGAAAATTCACTGAAGATGCCGTTGCCGAGAAAAAAACAACTAAAAAAACGACCGCACTTTTCAGCCAATAAGTGATGCTATGAATCATTAATAATCACCTCATTCGGCAATTCGTCTTTATCATTTGAATCAATAGGGTAATGCCGTTTGAGCTCCTTTCCGATGCACTCAATCGCACGGACAAGCCCTTGCGTATATTGATCTTTTTTGAAAAAAACCAACATTTCATCATACACGGATTGCCAAAAAGCATCCCCTACATGACGATGAATGCCTTCATCACCGATAATCCAACAGAAATGGTGCTTATACGCCAAATAAATCAGAACGGCATTATGTTGTACCGTTTTATTCATTTCAAGTTGCTCAAAAAGTTCAAACGCACGTTTAACACCGGCTTCGTCATAACGATTTGTCGCAACATTCGGTATCATGCGTTCAATGTAAACACGCAACTCGGCTGAAGTTTGTCGCTCTAAATGCTGAATTGCCGTCTCAACGACTTTTTTATCTATCGGAATTCTTGAAAATAAAGGCATTTTCCACCGCACTTTTATGAGTTAGTTAAAACTGACTGTTGGTGCGTTCTGTGAGCCTTCAACAGATTTGAAATAAGGTTTTTCTTTAAAACCGAAAATCATCGCTACCAATTTGGTCGGGAACTGGCGCACTTTTTGATTATAAACTTTTGCCGCATCATTGAATCTGTTACGCGCCACATTAATACGGTTTTCCGTTCCTTCCAATTGAACTTGTAAATTCATAAAACCTTCATTGGCTTTTAAAGCAGGATATTGTTCAACCGTCACTAACAAGCGAGATAATGCGGAGCCTACTTCATTCTGACTTTGCTGGAACTTGGTTAATTGCTCTTCTGTTATATTGGTCGGATCAATCTTAACTTGCGTAGCCTTCGAGCGTGCCTCAATCACTTTAGTCAAAGTCTCTTGCTCAAAATCCGCCTGCCCTTTTACTGTATTCACTAAATTCGGAATCAAATCTGCACGACGCTGATAGGAAGACTCAACATTCGCCCAAACAGAATCAATTTCTTCTTCTGCTTTTACCAAACCGTTATAACTTGTCATTAAAGCAAAACCGGCAACAATTACCACAATAATCGGAATAAGCCACTTTTTCATTTTCAACTCCTACTATACTTTAATACATAAAATTAAAGACCTAAACTGACAGCAGCTTAGGTCTTTATAAAACTAACTCGTTATTATTCCTTCTGAATATTAACGGTTAAATTACATTGTTGTTTTAGTACCTTTTACAGAAATTTCAACACGACGGTCTGGTGCTAAACAAGCGATAAGTGCTTTACGACCTTTAACTGCGTCACAAGTGTTGCCTGTAACAGGGTTAGCTTCACCGTAACCGGTAGCTGTGATAGATTGTGGAGCAACACCTTTAGAAACTAGGTAGTTAGCCACTGTTTCAGCACGACGTTGTGATAATTTTTGGTTAGCTGCATCTTTACCGATACGGTCTGCATAACCGGCAACATCAACTGACGGAGAACTTACTTGTGTAATTTCACCGTAGATACCGTCTAACACTGATTTCGCTTCAGTTTTTAAGTTAGCTTTGTTGAATGCAAAAGTAACATCTGAATTTAAAGTGAAAGTCTTAGTCACAACTTCAGGAGCGACCGGAGCCTGACCTTGACCAAAACGGTAAGATAAACCAGCTGTTACAGAAGCAATGCTTGGTTGATAGTCTACGCGATAACCACGAGCATTTTCCACTTTACCTACACGGTTAACCCATTGGTATTCAAGACGGAAAGCCAACTCTGGTAAAGATGGTAAGCTGTATTCCAAACCTGCCGCAACTACCGGAGATACTTTCAAGCTGTGTTGTCTGCTTACACCATTGAATGTAGTGTTATAATAGCTTTTATAGTCAGAACGTACTAATGCAGCACCTACGCGACCATAAACATCTAAACCTTCAAGAACAGGATAGCTGCCTTTCAAGCTTAAATGTGCGCCGTGGTTTGTATGTTTAAGAATATTTTCGCCGGCTCTACGGAATTTAGCGCGACCAAAATCATCGTAACCTAACTCAACAGCTAAGTTGTCAATGATTTGATAACCACCGAATACACCGTAAGTTACAGAGTTACGGTTGTAACCGATACGGCTTGCGTCTGCAGTATATTTAATACCATCGTGGAAAGATGCCCAACCGGCTTTAGCACCTACATAGAATGTATTTGCTTGTGGAGCCGCTTGTGCTACTGTTGCTGCTGCTAAACCAGCGATAGCTAATGCGATTGCAGTTTTTTTCATTGTGATGATCCTCTTTTATGATTTAGTCATCTTAATTTAAAAAATTTATCAGCTGATATAGCTGAAATCCAAACACAAAAAATGTGTTTCCATTATCTTAACCCCTTTTCATAAAAAAACAAATTATATTTTGAAAAGGTTCAAGCCTATCATCTAACTCTAGGGGAGATGAACCCTATTATTCTTTTGACACAACCGTTCCCTTTAAGGGTTTTTACCATAAAGAACGTTTCAAAAGTAAGTATATTATCCATTCAACAAAATAGAAAATCAAACAAATTTTAGGTTGACAGTCTATTTTATATACAAATCACACAAAACTTGTACAGAAAACACCCAAATTAATGTGATCAACGTCACAAAAAACAGCTTTATCACCACCTGACATGTAAAATCACAGTGAAAGGTTTTAGCCACTTGTTTTCTTTAAATTTAAATAAGGCTTCTGCATTTCATCCTTTTATACTAAAAATCGAAAAAAACTTTGACTTTTAACAAGCGAAACATTAATTTAACCTTCATCCACAAGTTAATTGATAAGAGGAATTTAAATTTATGCAATCCCGTATTATTGTTGACACCAGAGAAGAATCCGCTTCCCTGCTTAAAACACATAAAGTGTTACGCAACACTTACTTTTTGCTCGCATTGACGCTTGCTTTTTCAGCGTTTGTTGCTTATGTTTCAATGTCATTAAATCTTCCGCGTCCCGGCTTAATCCTGATGTTAGCGGGCTTCTACGGATTATTATTTTTAACTCACGCTTTAGCAAACAGTGCGTTAGGAATTCTTGCCGCCTTTGCATTTACAGGGTTCTTAGGCTACACCGTAGGGCCGCTGCTAAACGTTTACATCGGTGCGGGCCTGGGTGATTTGGTTGTTCTGGCATTAGGCGGAACTGCTGCAGTATTCTTTGCCTGCTCAGCTTATGTCTTGACAACACAGAAAGATATGTCATTCCTGTCAGGCATGTTGTTCTCTCTATTTATTGTGTTGGTTATCGGCACAATTGCAAGTTTCTTCTTTAACTTCGCCGGTTTGCATGTAGCACTCAGTGGATTATTCGTGATTTTCTCCAGTGCGGCAATTTTATATGAAACCAGCAATATTATTCAGGGCGGAGAAACCAACTATATTCGTGCAACAGTAAGTTTATTTGTTTCTATTTACAATTTATTCATTAGTTTACTCAACTTACTTTCAATCTTCCGCGACGAATAATCCTTTATTTGTCAATTTTATACGCCCCTTTAACAGGGGCGTTTTTATTAATCTAATTGAGTTTACCATTCATGATACTTATTGTTAACGGCATTGAAATCAAAACTGACGCTTCAGGTTATTTATTAGATTTAACACAATGGAATCAAGATGTTGCATTAGCCATTGCAGAGAGAGAAAATTTACAACTGACTGATGCCCATTGGGAAGTCATTAATTTTGTGCGTGATTTCTATCAAGAATATAAGACATCTCCGGCAATTAGAATGTTGGTTAAAGCAATTGCACAAAAATTAGGCGAAGACAAAGGTAACAGCCGTTATTTACAGCGTCTCTTCCCTGAGGGACCGGCGAAACAAGCAACAAAGCTGGCAGGTTTGCCGAAACCGGCTAAATGTCTATAATTCACCAGTTGATAATCATTATCATTTGATTTATTGATTTTTATTTATATAATATATGCGCATTTATTATTTTAATTTAAGGAGAAACTAATGCGTCATATTATTACAACATTATTACTAACCGCTTGTACTTTGCTGGCAACGCCGGCTTATGCCAAGTTTAAAGTCGTGACTACTTTTACTATCATTCAAGACATTGCGCAAAATGTCGCCGGTGATGCCGCTGAAGTCCAATCCATCACAAAACCCGGTGCGGAAATTCATGACTACCAACCAACGCCAAAAGATATTGCGCAAGCACAATCTGCCGATCTAATTCTTTGGAACGGTTTAAATTTAGAACGTTGGTTTGAGCGGTTCTTCCAAAATATGCAAAACAAACCGGCTGTCGTCGTCACGGAAGGTATCGTTCCCATGATGATCTATGAAGGCGAATATAAAGATTTACCTAATCCCCACGCTTGGATGTCAACGTCGAACGCATTGATATATATTGAAAACATCAAAAATGCGTTGGTAAAATACGATCCGCAAAATGCGGAAACTTACCAAAAAAACGCCGCACTTTATGCCGAAAAAATCAAAAAATTGGATCAACCGCTGCGTAAAAAACTGACTCGGGTGCCGGAGGAACAGCGTTGGTTAGTAACCAGTGAAGGCGCATTCAGCTATTTAGCCAAAGACTACGGATTTAAAGAAGCTTATTTATGGCCGATTAATGCGGAGCAACAAGGTACGCCTAAACAGGTGCGCAAAGTAATTGATCTTGTGCGTAAAAACAATATTCCGGTTGTTTTCAGTGAAAGTACGATTTCACCTAAACCGATGCAACAAGTCGCCAAAGAAACCGGAGCCAAATACGGCGGCGTATTATATGTCGATGCGTTATCCGCCAAAGACGGACCGGTTCCGACTTATATTGATTTACTCAATACGACTGTTTCTACCATAGTAAAAGGATTTGAAAACTAATGAGCAAGGATACCACTGCCTCTATTGACATTAACGATGTTACCGTTCGTTATAATAACGGGCATACCGCTATTCATAATGTAACTTTTCGTTTGGAAGGCGGCACGACTTGTGCATTGCTAGGCGTCAACGGCAGTGGTAAATCTACGCTTTTTAAAAGTATTATGGGGCTGATTACACCGCAGCAGGGAAAAATCAGCCTGTGTAGCTTACCCATTCATCAGGCACTAAAACAAAATTTAATTGCGTATGTTCCGCAAAGTGAGGAAGTGGATTGGCAATTTCCGATTTCCGTTTATGACGTTGTAATGCAAGAGCGTTACGGTTATATGAATTTTTTGCGTATTCCGCAACAAGAAGATAAACGGAAAGTGCAACAAGCTATGCAGCGGGTAAATATCGAACATTTATCCGAGCGTCAAATCGGCGAGTTGTCCGGCGGACAGAAAAAACGCGTATTTTTAGCTCGAGCCCTTGCCCAACAAAGCAAAATCATCCTTTTGGACGAGCCTTTCACCGGTGTTGATGTGAAAACCGAGAATGCGATCGTCGAATTACTCGGACAACTGCGTAACGAAGGACATTTGATTTTGGTTTCAACCCATAATTTAGGCAGTGTTCCCGATTTTTGCGATCAAGTGGTGATGATCAACCGTACCGTTATTGCCGCCGGCAAAACAGAAACCACATTTAACCAACATAATCTCGAATTGGTATTCGGCGGCGTACTACGCTACATTAAATTGTCCGGTCAGGATTTACACGATGATGAAGATCAGCGCTCCGTAACTGTTTTAACCGACGATGAACGCCCGGCCGTCTTCTACGGGCAAACTAAAATTGATCCGCCGATTCCCGCAACGAAGTCCGATAGTGAGCATCACCTCCGTTCAAACGGAGAAAATAAATAATGTTGGATATATTACTTGAACCCTTCAGTTATGAATATATGCTGAAAGCCATTGTTATCAGTGCGGCCGTGGGCGGAATCTGCGCTTTTTTATCCACCTATTTAATGCTCAAAGGTTGGTCGCTTATCGGTGATGCGCTTTCACACTCCGTTGTACCCGGTGTGGCTATCGCTTATGCCCTCGCCTTGCCTTATGCCTTGGGCGCATTTTTCTCAGGTATTTTGGCGGCGCTCTCAATTTTGTGGATTAAATCCGTTACTTCATTGAAAGAAGATTCAGTAATCGGTTTTATTTTTACTACATTTTTCGCCGGCGGTTTGCTGATTATTTCCCTAAATCCTACCGCCGTGAACGTCCAAGAAATTATTCTCGGCAATATTCTGGGCATTGCGGATGAAGACGTGATTCAAGTCGGTATCATCATCGTAATTTGCCTTATTTTTTTATTACTGTTTTGGAAAAACTTGCTACTTGTTTT
>JBHBXR010000076.1:0-10415 GCA_041795785.1 Mesocricetibacter sp. | reverse complement strand
CGGTGGAGGAAGCGACACAGGTATTATCCAGTGTGGAAGCGGAGCTGGGACGTACTACGGATCCCGTACGCATGTATATGCGCGAAATGGGAAGCGTGGAATTACTGACCCGTGAAGGTGAAATTGACATTGCCAAACGTATTGAAGACGGCATTAACGAAGTGCAAAGTGCGGTCGCAGAATATCCTGAAGCGCTGACTTATTTATTGGAACAATATGAGCTAGTGGAAGAAGGTTCCGTTCGTTTGGCGGACTTGATCACCGGCTTTGTTGATCCTAATGCGATCGGTGAGACGGACTTAGCCGATTTGGAAGCCGAACTGAACGATGATGAAGAGGGGGAGGTTGATGCCGCAGCGTTAGACGACGATGAAGAAGAGGACGAAGAAAGCGAAGAGTCTTCCAGCGGCGGAGAGGGCGATGACAGCGATAATTCTATTGATCCCGAAGTTGCCCGCGAAAAATTTGGCGCATTAAAAGAACAGCATACAAAAACCGTTAATGCCATTGAAAAATACGGTAGAACTCATAAAAAAACCAGAGAACAGATTCAGGCATTATCGGATATTTTTACTCAATTCCGTTTGGTTCCGCGCCAGTTTGATTTGTTGGTTATTTCCATGCGCGATATGATGAAACGCGTACGTGTGGAAGAGCGTCATATTCAACGTTTCGCCGTTGAGTACGCTAAAATGCCGAAAGAGCAATTCCAAAAAGCCTTCTCCGGTAAAGAAATTAATGATGCTTGGTTGATCAAAGCCTTGGATGCGGGTAAATCTTGGTCGGAAAAATTACACCAATATGCCGACGATATACGCCGTTCTATCGGTAATTTGCAGCAAATTGAAGTAGATACCAACTTAACCGTTCAGCAAATCCGTGATATCGGCGAGCGTATTGCGCAAGGTGAATTAAAAGCCCGTCGCGCTAAGAAAGAAATGGTGGAAGCCAACCTGCGTCTGGTTATTTCCATTGCTAAAAAATATACCAACCGTGGTTTACAATTCCTTGATTTAATTCAGGAAGGTAATATCGGTTTGATGAAAGCGGTGGATAAATTCGAATATCGTCGCGGTTATAAATTCTCAACCTATGCGACTTGGTGGATTCGTCAGGCGATCACCCGTTCTATTGCGGATCAGGCGAGAACCATCCGTATTCCGGTACATATGATCGAAACCATCAATAAATTAAACCGCATCTCCCGTCAAATGTTACAGGAAATGGGGCGTGAAGCTTCGCCGGAAGAACTGGCGGAACGTATGGGAATGCCGGAAGATAAAATCCGTAAAGTGTTAAAAATTGCCAAAGAACCGATCTCAATGGAAACGCCGATCGGCGATGATGACGATTCACACTTAGGCGATTTCATCGAAGACAACACATTAGAATTGCCGCTAGATTCCGCCACGGCGCAAAGCTTGCGTGCGGCAACCCACGAAGTGTTGGAAGGTTTAACGCCGCGCGAAGCGAAAGTGCTGCGTATGCGTTTCGGTATTGATATGAACACCGATCACACCTTAGAGGAAGTCGGCAAACAGTTCGACGTAACCCGCGAACGTATCCGTCAGATTGAAGCCAAAGCATTGCGCAAACTACGCCACCCGAGCCGTTCGGAAACGCTGCGTAGTTTTTTGGATGAATAAGACGGATGAATAAGTTCCCGTAATTGATAAAATAATTACCAATCCACTGAAAAGCCCTGTATAATACTTGGGCTTTTTTGTTTCCGTTTTAGCGTGCGGCTATTAAAAATGTTTTTACTGAAGAAGCTTGTAAAAAGTGCGGTCGGATTTTTGTGAGTTTTTTAAGAATGTTTTTACTAGTCGCAATTTGGAACCGAAAAAGCAAAATCATCAATTAAAACTAAAAAGGAAAATTTTGTGAATCCAATTGTAAAACAATTTAAATACGGTCAGCATACCGTCACCTTAGAAACCGGCGCCATTGCGCGCCAAGCAACGGCTGCCGTGATGGCAAGTATGGACGATACTACAGTGTTTGTTACCGTAGTGGCGAAGAAAGACGTAAAAGAAGGTCAGGATTTCTTTCCGTTAACCGTGAACTATCAGGAACGTACTTACGCGGCGGGTCGTATTCCGGGCGGTTTCTTCAAACGTGAAGGTCGTCCGTCGGAAGGCGAAACCTTGATTGCCCGTTTAATCGATCGTCCTATCCGTCCGTTGTTCCCGGAAGGTTTTTTCAATGAAATCCAAATCGTTGCCACCGTCGTTTCGGTGAATCCGCAAATCAGCCCGGATTTAGTGGCGATGATTGGTGCTTCTGCGGCACTTTCATTATCAGGCGTGCCGTTTAACGGTCCTATCGGTGCTGCGCGCGTCGGTTTTATTGACAATCAGTTCGTCTTAAATCCGACGATGGCGGAGCAAAAACAAAGCCGTTTGGATTTAGTAGTGGCGGGTACGGATAAAGCCGTATTGATGGTGGAATCCGAAGCGGATGTTTTAACCGAAGAGCAAATGTTGGCGGCGGTGGTATTCGGTCATCAGCAACAACAAGTGGTAATTGAAGCTATTAAAGAATTTGCTAAAGAAGCGGGCAAACCTCGTTGGGATTGGATTGCCCCTGAACCGAATACGGCGTTGATCGAAAAAGTGAAAGCGTTGGCAGAAAGCCGTTTGGGCGATGCTTACCGTATTACTGAAAAACAAGTGCGCTATGAGCAAATCGATGCGATTAAAGCGGACGTTATAGCGCAAATTACTGCGGAAGACGAAACCGTTACCGAGGGAGCGATTATCGATATTATCACTTCTCTTGAAAGTGCGGTCGTGCGCGGACGCATTTTAGCGGGTGAACCTCGTATCGACGGGCGCAGTGTAGATACCGTACGTGCCTTGGATATTTGTACCGGCGTATTACCGCGTGTACACGGCTCGGCTATTTTTACGCGCGGCGAAACACAAGCATTGGCGGTAGCGACTTTAGGTACCGAGCGTGATGCGCAAATTATTGATGAATTGACCGGTGAAAAAACCGATCATTTCTTATTCCATTACAACTTCCCTCCGTATTCCGTGGGTGAAACCGGATTAATCGGTTCGCCGAAACGTCGTGAAATCGGTCACGGTCGTTTGGCAAAACGCGGTGTTGCCGCCGTGATGCCGATGATTGCGGAATTCCCTTATGTAGTGCGGGTCGTATCCGAAATTACCGAGTCCAACGGTTCTTCCTCTATGGCTTCCGTGTGCGGCGCTTCGCTTGCTTTGATGGATGCTGGCGTGCCGATTAAAGCAGCGGTGGCGGGTATTGCAATGGGCTTAGTGAAAGAAGAAGACAAATTCGTTGTGTTGTCCGATATTTTGGGTGACGAAGATCACTTGGGCGATATGGACTTTAAAGTAGCCGGTACGCGCGAAGGTGTGACTGCGTTACAAATGGATATTAAAATCGAAGGCATCACCGCTGAAATTATGCAAATTGCGTTAAATCAGGCGAAAAGCGCCCGTATGCACATTTTAGGCGTGATGGAACAAGCGATTCCGGCGCCGCGCGCAGAAATTTCCGAATATGCGCCGCGCATTTACACCATGAAAATTGATCCGAAGAAAATCAAAGATGTTATCGGTAAAGGCGGTGCGGTGATTCGTGCGTTGACCGAAGAAACCGGTACTTCCATTGATATTGATGACGACGGCACGGTGAAAATCGCTGCGGTGGACAGCAATGCCGTGAAAGAAGTGATGGCGCGTATTGAAGATATTACCGCCGAAGTGGAAGCCGGTGCGGTGTACAAAGGTAAAGTCACTCGTTTGGCGGATTTCGGTGCTTTCGTTTCCATCGTCGGCGGTAAGGAAGGCTTGGTGCACATTTCTCAAATCGCGGAAGAGCGCGTTGAGAAAGTGAGCGATTATCTTGCCGTCGGTCAGGAAGTGCAAGTGAAAGTAGTTGAAATCGATCGTCAAGGACGCATTCGTTTGACGATGAAAGATCTTGTTGCCAAACAGCAAGAAAATGCCGAGCAAAGTGATTTGATCGAGCAGGAATAAAATTCATTGTTTTTTAACCGCACTTTATCGGCATTCGGAAGATAAAGTGCGGTCGAATTTTTTAATGAATTCTAAATTGTCTATCCAGTAATAACAGGCTTAGCGACGATGTTGCAACTGAAAAAGTCGTTTAACTTCGCGGTGTTTTTTCCCGGCGTTATTTTTATTCTCTTTCTTTCCGGCTGTGTAAACGGTTTCGGCGGAACCTTTGTGTCTAAAAATAAAGTGATTTTAGCCGAACAGCATCCGAATACGCATTTTGATCAGGAAGTTATGATTGTCCGTATCAGTCAAGTGTTATTAATCGGCAGACAATTAAGCAGAACGGAACGTGCCAATCTGCATTTTGAACGCGGCGTGCTTTACGACAGTCTCGGTTTATGGGCGCTGGCACGTTATGATTTCACCCAAGCTTTGGCGCTTCAGCAGAAATTGCCGGAAGTGTACAATTATTTGGGACTGTATTTATTATTGGATGAAGATTACGACAGTGCGTTGGAGGCGTTCAACACCGTACTGGAACTTGATCCGAACTATGAATACACCTTGCTTAACCGCGGTTTGAATTTCTATTATATGGGTCGCTATAATTTGGCGGAACAGGATTTATTGGCGTTTTATCAAGCGGATAAAACGGATCCTTACCGTGTATTGTGGTTGTATCTGAACGAATTAAAATTTAAACCGAACGAAGCAATGCGGAATTTGGCGCAGAGAGCGGAAACGCTTTCCGCCGAATATTGGGGAACCTATATTGTCCAGCATTATTTGGGCAAACTTTCCGTCGCCGATTTATTGGACAAAGCGAAAACCTTTGTCGAACCGCAATCTCCTCAATATGCGGAAGTGCTGACGGAAACCTATTTTTATCTAGCAAAACAAAAACTCAATGCAGGCCATATAGATGAGGCTGAAACGTTGTTTAAATTGGCAACGGCAAATCAGGTGTATAACTTTGTTGAGTATCGTTTTGCTCTGTTTGAGCTGGGGAAATTAAAAACCGACAGCGAAATGACAGAACAGGCAGGAGTCAGACGGGTGGAATAGCCCGTTATGCGTGCGGTTTTGGCGTGCGCGATACATATAATTCGACTCAGTTAGTTAAGCTCAATATTGAGCAAAGTTTTACACTGACCTAATTTAATCCGTATGTAACACTCCAATTTACACAACAGAAAGTATTGAGCTTTCCTTACATATATTCGAGAATTTAATGACAGAAACAAAAATTACTTTTGGAGATTTGGGCTTGCCTGAAAATCTCCTTTCCGCCGTTTTAGACTTAGGTTTTGAAACGCCTTCTCCTATCCAACAAGCTTGTATTCCGCACCTGTTAAACGGGCGTGATGTGTTGGGTATGGCGCAGACCGGCAGCGGCAAAACAGCAGCCTTTTCACTGCCGCTACTGGCTAAAATTGATGCGGAAGAACGTTATCCGCAAATGTTGGTGATGGCGCCGACCCGTGAACTGGCGATTCAGGTTGCCGATGCTTGCGAACAATTTACCAAACACGTGAAAGGCGTACGCATTGTCACCCTTTACGGCGGACAACGTTACGACATTCAATTACGCGCATTAAAACAAGGCGCACAGGTTGTAGTGGGAACACCGGGACGTATTTTGGATCATATCCGTCGCGGAACCTTGGATCTATCCAATCTGCAATCCATCGTTTTGGATGAAGCCGACGAAATGCTACGCATGGGCTTTATTGAAGATGTGGAAACCGTAATGGCGGAATTGCCGGAACAACATCAAACCGCACTGTTCTCGGCGACCATGCCGGAGCCGATCCGTCGTATTACCAAACGTTTTATGCAGGATCCGCAGGAAGTCAAAATCCAATCCACCCAACGCACCAATCCGGATATTACCCAAATTTGCTGGTTTGTTCGCGGCTATCGGAAAAACGAAGCCTTATTGCGTTTCTTGGAAGTGGAGGATTTTGACGCGGCAATTTTATTCACCCGTACCAAAACCGGTACGCTGGATGTGACCGAATTATTGGAAAAACACGGTTTCCGCGCTGCGGCGTTGAACGGTGATATGACCCAACAATTACGCGAACAAACGCTTGATCGTTTGCGTAACGGCAGTTTGGATATTCTGGTGGCAACGGATGTGGCGGCACGCGGTTTAGATGTGGAACGCATCAGTTTGGTGGTAAACTATGACATTCCGTTGGATGCGGAAAGTTATGTACACCGTATCGGTCGTACCGGTCGTGCCGGTCGTGCGGGGCGCGCAATTTTATTCGTCGAACCGAAAGAGCGCCGTTTATTGGGCAATATCGAGCGTCTGATGAAAAAACCGATTGACGAAGTGGACGTGCCGAATCACGAAATTCTACAAGAGCGCCGCCGTGAAAAATTCAAAGCGCAAGTCACGAAGCAACTGGAACATCACGATTTGGAACAATACCGCAGTTTATTGGAAGATTTATTCACGGCGGATCAGGATTTGGAAGATATTGCCGCCGCTATGTTGATGTTATTACAAGGCAAACAAAAACTGATTCTGCCCCCGGATCCGCCGATGGAACGCAAATCCGCCCGCGAACGTGACGGACGCAAAGGCGAACGTCGTGATAATCCGCGCTCACAAGAACGTCGCGGTTACGGCAATCCGATTCCGATGGATGTGTATCGTATCGAAATAGGTCGTGCGGACGGGGTGGACGTGCGTCACATTGTCGGTGCGATTGCCAATGAAGGGGATATCAGTAGCCGTAATATCGGACATATTAAGCTATATGATGATTATTCCACTATTGAATTGCCGCAAGGCATGCCGAAAGAGTTATTACAAATGTTCGGTAAAACCCGTGTGTTAAACAAACAAATGCGGATGTCGCTGATTGGTGCGGCGCAAGGTGGTGAGCGTGATGAACGTCAAGGCGGAAAACGTAAAGGACGTTCTAATGCTCAGGAACCGGAACGCAGCGGACGTAAATTTAAAGAAAAAAGCGACCGCACTTTTAATGAAAAACCGCGCGGGGATTTCAGAGAAAAAGGCGAGCGGAAAGCAAAACGTAAGTAAACATTCAAATAGGGTTCGTTGATGTTTCGAGAACATAAAATCATCAGAGGATGTTCATTTAATAGGCAAGTACACATTTTGCGTACTATGTGCGAAAAATAGCTATTTTCTAATCTTAGAACATCAATAGTCCTAAATAGATTGAAATAAAAAGTGCGGTCGGTTTTTGATGGGTTTTGAAAACCCGTTTCAAACCGACCGCACTTTGGTTTATTCCAACAGATCCCGCCAGATTGTTCCGATAAAAGCCCTTTCTTGCGTAAATTCCGTAGCGGGCACAACGGACGGCAAACCAAGCAAATTGAGATGATGGATGCGGTTGCGCAAGGCGGTGTAGCAATTTTTCAGTTTTTCGGCAATGTCAGCGGAAATCACTTTGTGCTTCGCCATGATTTCAAAAATACGGACATTATCCGACCAATAAGCTAATGCGGGATTTTGCGCGCCGTTGGCGAGTACTAGATATTGAGCGATAAATTCGATATCGGTAATGCCGCCGCGGTTGGTTTTGATATTGAATTTATCATCGTCGTGATTGGCTAAATGTTGATACATTTTAAGCCGCATTTCGCGCACATCCTGTTTGAGTTTCGGCAACTCACGCGGTGCGGACAGTACACTGCGACGGATACGTTCAAATTGTTCGCGTAATTTAATTTCGCCGAACACCGCACGACTGCGCACCAACGCCTGCGTTTCCCACGTCCAAGCTTCGTTGTGCTGATATTGTTCAAACGCATTTAATGAGCTGCACAACACGCCCGATTCGCCGGAAGGGCGCAGACGCATATCCACGTCGTATAATACGCCGGCACTGGTATTCATACTGAAGATGCTGATGATTTTCTGTGCCAAACGCAGATAAAACTGGTTGCTGTCGATGGTTTTTTTGCCGCCGACGGTTTGTCCGTTTTGTCGCTCGTCGTATAAAAAAACCAAATCCAAATCGGATTTATAACCCAACTCAATACCGCCTAATTTGCCGTAACCGATCACCAAGAAGCCCTTTTGTTGTTCCTGTAAATGTTCGGGTGTACCGAAACGGGCGGTGACTTGCTGCCAAGCGGCGTTGACTACGGCGTCGATAATGGCTTCCGCTAAGAATGTGAGGTGATCGCTGACTTTCATTACCGGCAGTGCGCCGAGAATATCCGCCGCTGCCACGCGTAATAATGCCGCCTGCTTGAATTGGCGTAGCCCGTCGATAAACTGTTCTTCGTCGTCTTGCGGCAGACGCAGCAGATATTGTTGCAATTCCGCACCGTATTGTTGAAACGGCGGCGGATTTAACAGGGAATTGCGATCCAACAATTCGTCCAACAGAATCGGATGACGCGCCACTTGTTCGGCAATCATTTTGGATTGGGCGCAAAGTTCTATCAGCTGGGTTAATGCCTGCGGATTTTCCACCAACAATTCCAAATAAGTGGTGCGGGTGAGGACTTTTTCAATGATATTCAACATTCGTGGCAGCAAAGTGCGATATGATTGATGACGGAAAATCCGTAATAACAACGTCGGCATCAGTTGTGCCAACACTTCCCGTCCGCGCGTACCCATCGGACGATGAGACAAGCTGTGTTTAAATTGTTCCAGTTTGTCAATAATGTCTTCATATTCGCTTTCATCAATACGGTTATCCGTTAGAATCCGTTCCAATTCTTCCCGTTGAAAGTCGCTGTCGAGAAAGTCATTCCAATCATTATCCACGCTTTTTTCTTCATCTTCACTGTCTTCGCCGATTAATGTGGCAAAAACCGACCGCACTTTTTGTTGATGTTGCTGTAATACGCGATAAAAATCTTCCCAACCGCTTATCGGATAATACACTTCAACCGCGAGCTGTTGTTCGTTCCATTGAGTAAACAATGCCGTCGCCGCTACGATACGTTGACGATTCGTTTCATCTGTGGGGAGTAGCTGAGTTTGTTTATCGTTAATTGCCTGTAACACGTTTTCCACCCGACGTAAGAACAAATAAGCCTGTTGCAGTTCCTGTCGTTGTTGTGATGAAATTAGTTGTAAGGCTTCGATTTCAGGCAATAATTTAAGCAGTTCGTGTTGTTGCAGACGGATTTCACGCCCGCCGCGAATCAGCTGAAAAACCTGCACGATAAATTCGATTTCACGGATACCGCCCGCACCGAGTTTGATATTATCAACCAAACCGCGACGCCGCACTTCCCGCTCGATTTTTCGTTTCATTTCGCGTAGCGATTGGATGACGCTGAAATCAATGTAACGACGGTAAACAAAAGGGCGTAATAATTGACGCAAAATTTTGATATTCGGATCCCGCTCATCGGCACCCAGAATACGCCCTTTGATCATGGCGTAACGTTCCCAATCCCGCCCTTGTTCCTGATAATAATTTTCCATTGCGGTGAAACTTAAGGCTAACGCGCCGCTGTCACCGAAGGGACGCAAACGCATATCGGTACGATAGACGAAGCCGTCGGGGGTATATTGATCCAACGCATTGATTAGACGTTGCCCTAAACGGGTAAAAAATTTGGCGTTGTCCACCGAACGTCTTGCACCGACGGTTTCACCGTTGGCGGGATAAGTGAAAATCAAATCGATATCCGAGGAAAAATTCAGCTCAAAACCGCCCAGTTTGCCCATTCCCAGAATATATAGTTGCTGCGGATTGCCGTCAGCATCGGTGGGCGTACCCATTTCGGCACAGGCTTGTCGGTATAACCAATCGCGCGTGCCGATAATTAAGGCTTCCGCCAATTGGGACAAACGGATAAAAATTTCTTCCACCGAGCCTAAATTCAGGCTTTGGCAAAAGCTCAGATTCGCCATTTCACGATTACGGAACTGACGTAGCGCTTTATACAATTGTTCTTCGTCCGCGATTTGCGACAACAAAAGATTTAACCGTGCGGAATATTGTGCACAATCCGCCAAAACGGGCGTTTGTTGCCACCATTGATGCAAAAAGTGCGGTTGTTTTTGCAGGACTTCCGCTACAAAATCGGACATGGCGACGGCTTGCGCAATTTTGCCGATATTGGTCGCCGGATTGTTTTTATCTTGTTCAAGGCGGTTATAAACATCCTGATTGTATTGTTCCGGAAATTGTTCGATTAATAACGCGACAAGCGAGGTTAATGTCTCTTGCGCGAAGGAAATGGGCATAAGCATAGGGGATCCTTACAATATATTGATTGGAATGACTTTAGCACGGTTCGACGATTTTCGACAAGTCGGCGGAAGTCGGAAATATTTTGGTTGATTTAACGCAACGGCGACTCTTTGCCGAAGTTGTCGTAAGTGAAAACGCGGCAAAAACCGACCGCACTTTTGTTATTTAACTTTTTTATAACATATTCCGATAAATTATTTATCAAATTTAT
>JBHBXR010000075.1:0-14499 GCA_041795785.1 Mesocricetibacter sp. | reverse complement strand
GTATCATTCGGTCATTTTAAACCAAGAACTTCAGCTTGTTATCATTTTGAGGAAAATTCATTCTATAAAATAGTAGTAACTAATAATATTCCTTTATCGCAATATCAAGATGTTATAACTTTTTTGGGAATTATACCTATATTAAATAAATAGAATCTTTAATTAGTTATTGAGGAGTTCATTATGTCTGATATAAAATATGCCGTTATTATCAATTCAAAAACATTTAATTTTCCGACCGCACTTTCCCACCCAAAACACCTTTATCTTTAACCACAACCGCTAATAAAAATTAACAAATCCCTTATTTTGATGGATTTATGAAGGCTGTTATTTAAAGAAGTGATCAAAGTGCGGTCATTTTTTCCCGCGTTTTTTATCCTTGATTAACCAATTTCATCAATGCTTCCTGCGGAATTAAGCCTTCAAATTTATCAAGAATTTTTCCCTGTTTATCAATTACAAAAGAAGTCGGCGTGCCGTTGAGCCGGTAACGTTCGGCGGTGATTTTGATCTGATCCTTAATCACCGGCATGGTTAAGCGGTGTTTTTCCACAACGGCTTGCGTGTCGGCTTTTTCACCGTCCACATTGATGGCGACGAGCTGAAGTTTATCGGGATAGGCTTGCGCCGTTTTTTCCAGTTCTTTTAATTCCGCAATGCAAACGCCGCAGCTTTCCGACCAAAAGGTGAGCAGAAGGTTTTGATTTTTCCACGTTGCCAACGTCACTTTGTTGCCTTGCAGATCAAAGGCGGCAATTTCAGGGGCTTGCTGTCCGATGACGGCGTTTTCGTCTTTGCAGGAAACTAATAAAAAAACGACCGCACTTAATATCATGGAATAGAGGCGATGTTTAGATTTCATTGCGTTCCTCCCGCAAAAATTTTCCGTGTTGTAAGAAAATGGTGCGGTGAGTGAGTTTGCCCAGTTCGGGATTGTGCGTCACCATCACCACAGTGCGCCCTTGCTTGTTCAGTTGAATTAACAAATCCAACACCAAACGTTCATTTTTTTCATCAAGATTGCCTGTCGGCTCATCGGCAAAAATCACCGGCGGTTGGTTGACGAGGGCGCGGGCGATACAAACCCGTTGTTGTTCGCCACCGGAAAGTTGGCTCGGGCGGTGATCGATACGGTGTTCTAAGCCTACTTGCTCCAATACGGCTTTTGCCGCCTGTTCGTCAATAACACTGTGATAATGCTGTGCCAGCATGACGTTTTCCAATGCCGTTAAATACGGAATTAAATGGAATTGTTGGAAAATCAGCCCGATTTTTTCCGCCCGAAAACGCTGCCGACCCACTTCGTCCAGTTGTGCCGCGTCCACGCCGTCTAAAATAACCTTGCCTTCCGTTGCCGTATCCAAACCGGTCAGGATGTTCATTAGAGTGGTTTTACCCGAACCTGACGCGCCCATAATGGAAACAAACTCGCCTTCGGTAATTTGGATATTAATATCTTCCAGTGCGGTCACTTGACCGAATCTTTTATACAGGTGTTGGGTTTCAATTACTTTATCAGCCACATTATTCCCCTTTTAATACGTTTGCCGTTTCAATATTTAGTGCCCGTTTGGTTGGCACGATAACGGCGATAAACGCCACTAATAACGATAATCCGACGGTGATTGGTAATACCGGCAGACGCATATCGATAGTGGCTTTAAAAACGGTTAAACCGAGCACTTGTGCGAGCAGATAGCCGATAATCAAGCCCGCTGCTATGGCGCAAACGGCAATAATCAGAATCTCCGTGCCGATTTGTTTGATGATGTCTGCTCCTTTGGCGCCCAACGCTTTTTGCAACGCAAATTCTTTTGCCCGTTCGCCGACAATGGCGATAAGTGTAGTGTTGACGCATAGCGTGGCAAGGATCAAGATCACCGCGGAAATCAACCCCATCAAGCCTTTTATTTTGTCTAAAATTTGTCCTTCCGAGGCGGAGACTTTACGAATCGGGCGGATATCCAAATCGGGATAGCGTTGTTGCAATTGTTGCGCAAACTGTTCCACCTGCCCTTTTTCATTATTGACCGATAACAACGCATTGCTTGCCAAACCGTCTTTTTCCAGCCAATTTTGCGCAAATTCAAGGTTGACGATCAGCATACTGTCGGTAACGTCGCCACTTTCGATTACGGCTTTAATTTTGAAACTGTGCTTTTCAACGGCATTTTTACTTAACGTAATTTTATCGCCGATTTTTAGATTTAAGCGTTCCGCCAAGGTTTTACCGATCATCGCATTGCGATCATCAAAATTGACATTAATTTGTTGCCCGCTGACTTGCCAATAGGGAGCAAGGATACGCATATCTTCAAACCACACGCCCATAATCACGATTTTTTCCAATTCGCTGCGCGTCACGCCGTATAAATAAGGACTGGCGCCGTTGATTAATGCCGGTGGCGCATCTTGCAGAATTTGACGGATTTGTTGTTCTTCGATTAATCCGCCGTGTGCGGAACCGATATAAAAATTGGCGCCGAAGGTGCGCAGTTCCTGACTCATTTTGGTATTGATATCGAAATAAACCGCCGCCATTGCGGTGACGATACTTGCACCGACGGTGAGGGCGGCAAAAATGATAAAGACCCGTTGTAAGCGTAAACGCAAGGCTTGCAGAACCAGACGCCAAAACATGGATTTCGTGTTATTGGCGACCATATAACACCTCGACCGGATATAAACGTGCGATACGGTGCGCCGGGAACCAAGTGCCGGTTAAGGCGATCAATACCGACAGAACCAGTACGCAAGGGATAACGATCCAAGCGAAACTGAGCGCTTCGCCGAATAAGGAAATACCGATAAATTTCGCCAATCCCCAGCCGGCAAGACAACCGAGTATGCCGCCGATTAACGCGCTGATCACCGCTTCGCAATAAAACAGCAGAACGATTTGCCATTGATAAGCGCCGAGCGCTTTCATTAAACCGATTTCTTTACTGCGTTCAATGATGGTGGTGGTCATCAGAGAGGCGATGCCCATAGCGGCGGCAATGAGGGCGGCGATTGTGACGACACCGAGTAATAATTGGATTTTTTCAATGACAACCCCTTCCGATGCCGCAACCTGCCAAATCGGACGCACTACCGCACCTGAAATGGCTTCTTCCAGTTGATGGGAAATGGAAGATACATAGGCGGTGCAATACCAGCGATCGTATTCCGCCGCATCCAAACTGTCCACATTGGCGCGCGCCTTGCGTGATAATTCGTTTTCAGGTACGGTGAGGGCGGAGACTTTGATCGCTTGCACTTTGCCTTCCAAATCTAACAATTTTTGCACCGCACTTAGCGGCATAATCAATTGGTGTTCTTCACTGCCGCCGGTGGCGACAATGCCCTTGATTTCGATGTGAACGGAATGATTCGATTCTGCGCTTTGGTAACGCAAGGTCAGCCGTTGTCCGATAGTCCATTGGCGGCTTTTTGCCAGTTGTGCGCCGATTAAAGCGGGAACCACGTCGTCGAATCGGGATTGGCTGTCGTCCACCCATTCGCCTTCAACCTGCCAATAAGGGCTGATGATTTTTTGTCCGGTGTGGTAATCATCTTCATCGGGAACGGCAATCGGGCGATCAAAAAACGTACCCAGCACGGAAACCGATTGTCCGCCTTCAACCTCTACTTCCGCACCGAGAAGCGGGGCAAAACCGACGATATTATTACGCCAGAAAATATCTTTAATGTTCGGCAGTTCTTTTTCGTCAATGAAATCCTGTGTGGCGAGGGAAATATTGCCACTATTCATTTCCGGTAAAATCGCGCTGCTTGCCGGTTCCACCAAAATGTTAGCGCCGTAGGATTTCAATTCTTTCGCCATTTTATCGCCGATGTCGATGGACACGGCAAGCAGCGCGGAAACCAATCCCGCCGCCAGAAAAATCGTCAGAATTGCCAATAGCTTACGTTTTAAGCCGTGTTTCCAAGATTGGAATAACATTCGCCACAACATCATTTTGCTCCCTGCAAATAGTTTTCAGGGTTATCACGGAATAAATCCAAGTTTTTCTCATTGCTGAAAAAGTAAGTTTTGCCTTCGTAGCTGTATTTGTGTTCGGTTTTGGTGTTGGTTAATTTTGCACCGCTTACCGGATCCGTCACTTCAATTTCCACAATGGTCGAGAATAAATTCAACCCGTCTTCCAAATCGGTTTTATTAACCAGAATTTCCGTTTCCGTTTGCCGCCAGTTTTCAATGGGCACCGGATTGCAGCCGCCCGGTTTGCCGATGGACGGAATAAACATCCGCACGCCGCAACCGATACAGACCACCTGATCATCTTGCATGACATAGCCTTGATCGCCGCAGAGCAGACAGGCATCAAACACCACCGCCAAACTTAAACGATCGGGTTGACGGTTAATAACAAAAAAACGTACCGCTTTGCCGTCGTCGGCAATCCACACGAAACGGTGCAATTTGCCGTCTTTCACCTGTTCGATCGGAATATGCAGTTGTTCCTGCGTATCTAATGTTAAAGGCGTTGCCGTCGATAATTGTGGCGGTTGCGAAGCGACTTTATCCCAATAGAGTTGTGTCGCTGCAATGATAAATGACACTGCGCATCCCCACAGGATCGTTCTTGCCGAGTAGCGGTAGTAGGCGGTTTTTTTACGTTTCTCGATAGGATGGCTTTCCGCCTGCATCCGTTGCCGTCGCAGTTTGTGAATCCGGATGCCGAACAGCGCGATTAGGGCGCACAGAAGAACAGTGTTGATATAGTTAAAATAAGCGGTGATATTGCTTGATTTGGCGACGAAACTCAAACGGGGTTTCGTCAATTCAATCACTTGTAATTTCATCAGACTCAATAACAGCTCACCACTTAACGGAATCAGCATTAGCAGAACGATTAAGCTGATGAATGCCGCACGAAGTGCGGTCGGTTTTTTCTCCGTTTTATATTGTCGGAATAAGAGGAATAACCAAGCGGCGCTGAAAATACAAAAAATAACGCCTAAAACGACCGCACTTAGGTTCAAAATAAAATCGGTGTTGATAACATCCGTGCCGGTGATGGCGGCAATATTCGGATCTTTCGCCCATTGCAAACTGACGATGATGATTAAAACAAGATGCCAAAATTGATGAAGACGGGCGGAGGAAATAAACAGGCTCAGATAAAACAGCAATAAGCAGGCGATGATGATTGCCGTCAACGTGACATTGACGCGTTGTCCGCTTGGTAATAGGGCGGCGAGCAGAATACCGATGACAATGCCGAACAACGTCAGCCAAGTTAAGGGTTTGAGTTTTAATTGCGGATAAGCAGACCAGCTACAACCTAATAGTAGGGCAGTGGGTAATAGGGTTTGCAGTAGAAAAACGAAAAAATAGGTCATAGGGTATTCGTTATCGGGTATGGAATTTGTATTTAAAAGTTAAAGACAAGCTCCCATACCCGTATAGGCTAAATTATTTTAAACCGGTGAATTTGAATTCATAACTTACGTCGAAAGGTTTCCACCAACGACCCACACCGGTCTCTTCGTCCGTGTGGCGGTGCATACCGGCTTTGGACGGCGGTTCGATATGATAGGTTAATTTGTAGTTGCCCACGCCCATCATTTTCACGTTAGCACCATAGTGAGGACCGTCGCCGGCAACCATCGGCATAAAGGTGCCTTGTTGTTTCTCGCCGGTATCGACATTGACTAAAGTATAGTTGATGGTCAGATACGGCATCCATTCACCCTCGCCGAAGCCGTTTTTATTGCCTTTGGTGGTGTGAATGTCCGCTTCCAAGTGAATGTCGGAATCTTTCGCCGATAACCCCATTCCACGCGGTTCCATATCAATCGGTTGCAGATAAACCGCGGCGATTTCCATTTCGTTCATGGTAACCGGCTCGCCGATCGGATATTCTTTAAACGCCAATGCGGATGGTGCGGCTAAAATACTTGCTAATAAGGTCGTTGCCAAAAATGTTTTTTTCATTGTCTTTTTCCTTTTTAGGTTGGTTTAATAACGGATTAATTGGTTTGTATAAGTAGCGTTTTCATTCGTTAGAGTAAAAAGTGCGGTCAAAAAACTCGTTGTTTTTTAACCTTGAGTTTTGCCCGCTTGATATTTCATATAAATCCACGCAAATATCGCCGCAACGATTAAAGCGGCTTGCGGAAGCAGGGTTTCCATATAAGGATAGATGCCCAGCCAGCTGATTTCAGGTACGCCTGACAATAACGTCGGCTCGAACAGTTTGCCTTCAATCAGCTCCAATACGCTTTTACCGGCAAATACAAACGCCATGAGATACATAAAGCCGCCGGTGAACATAAAAAACGGTTTTAACGGCAGTTTGACCACGGTATAGCGCATAATGAAATAACAGATAACTAAGATAACGGCGCCGACGACAAAGCCCGCCGCCAAATACATATAGTCCGCCGTGTCGGACGCATCGCCGATGAGCGCGTAGTAAAACAAGACGGTTTCCGCCCCTTCACGATACACCGCAAGGAAACTGGTCAACCATAAACCGATTAACGAACCGGTGGTCAACGCGGCGGAAAGTTTGCCTTCCAAATAACGTTTCCAATTTTGCGCTTCCACTTTGGACAGCAACCAATAACTCATCATAAACAGCATAACCACGGCGATCATCATAGTAAAGCCTTCAAGCAGCTCTCTGTTGGTGCCTGAATTGGTGGTAAAAATTAACTGGAAAATCACGGCGGTGACGACGCTTGCCGCCAAGGCGACATAGACGGATTGACGAATCGTCGGCAGTTTGTCCTGATGGTTGTTTTTCACTAAATAAGTGACGATTGCCGCAACGATTAACAAGGCTTCCAACCCCTCGCGCAGAATGATAAGCAGGCTGTAAATAAACATATCCCAAGCGCTTTGCGAACCGCCCTGCAACATATTGACGGCTTTAGTCAATTCTTGATTTAAACCGCTCGCTTGTTGCTGCAATTTTTCGCTGCTTTCATTGGCTTTCATCAAGCCGACCAAACGGGTGAAATAGCCTTCCAATTGCGCTTTAAAATTGGCATCGCGCGACCCCACTTTATTTTCCATACCGGAGCTTTCAAACACGTCGAAATAGGTGTCCTGTACGGCTAACATCGCTTTTTTCGCGTCGCCGTTTTCATATTGTCGAATGGCTTGTTGAATGCGTTGGTTAATGTCTGCGACGACTTTCGCCCAATCCTGATCGGGCGTGCTGTCGGCAACATTTTGCGTATCTTCACTGACGCTTTGGGTGTCACGGGTTGTCGGCAGTTGCGGCAGCTGTTCTTCAATATCCTGCAACAGTGTGGTGATTTGATAACCTAACAGGCTGATTTGCTCGGGTTGTTCACTCAGCTTGATTAAGTCATAAAATTGCTGATTAATGGCAGACGAAACTGACGCGGAACGGTTTTGGCGAATAGACATCTCCATTTCGGAATTTTTAAAGCCGTCATATTGCGCTTGTTGGATTAATTGTTTGGCTTTGGCGAAATCCTTTGCTTGATAGGCGCTGATGGCATCGGCAAGTAAATCGTCAATAATTTTGAAACTTTGCTGCCAGTGTCGGGCGATTTCCTGATTGTTATAAGTGCCGTGCTGTCCTTCCGCATTGAGCTGATGACCTTCGCCTAACGCCGGTAGCACTTCCCGCAGTTCCGCTTTCAGTGCATCGACTTTCGCCTGTACTTCCGCAAGGGGTTTGCCTTCGCCGATCATTTTACGGATTTCGCCGAAAGCGGCTTCCATTTGAAAACTTTTTTGTGCGGAGAAATTAATCCGAATCGGACCTTCCAAATTTTCAAATACTTCAAAATATGCCATTTGCACTTCGGTGCGGGCGTCATCAATATTATTTTGCCGGTAAAGGGAGGCAGTTTTATCCAAACGGTTCTCGATATCTTGAACCAATGCCGGATAATCGACAGCATAAGCGCTGCCGAAAAAGAAGGTGAGCAAAAGAAAAATAAAGTAGCGGTAACCGAACGTGAACATAAGAAATTACCTTAAGAATCTAAATAAAATTAATTATCATCTTCAGGCAATTATCCTCAGTTTAAGGCATAAATCAAGGGAAAAGTTAAAATTCTGTGAGCTACGTCAATAAAGCGTCGCCAACACGATTTGTTCGGGATCAATGTGAAGGGAAACCTGTTGATTGATTTCCGCCTGTTCCTCTTTGCCAAGGGTGGCGCAGAATTCGATTTCATGACCTAATTGCAATAACACTTCTTTAAATTCGCCTTTATCTAAAACCGAGACCACTTGCGCTTGGAAATAATTTTGACCGATGATGCCCGACGGATGAATTTTTACCCAGGGGGCTTTAATCATCACCATCACTTCACGTCCGAAAACAAGCTGTAAACGCACCGCACTTTTTTTCGTGATTAAGGCATACAGCGGCTTAGGCAGGTGTTCAATCTCAATTTCAACCAAACAGTTGATTTGTTTGTCAATCAGATTTTTGACTTTGCCGAATAACTGATTACGCGCACTGCTTTGCAGAGAAAAACGGGCGGTGGCGGACAGCAGGCTGTTGAGCGGAATCTTTTCGTCTTGCAGAATTTGAAACGCTTTGTCTTGCGTTTGCTCCAATAAATCATAAAGTTGCAATAAACGCAGCGCATAAGTGGTCAGCATCGTACCGCCGCCGTTCTTACCGCCCGTGCTGCGTTCCAACAGCGGTTTCGGGCTGATTTCATTCATCGCCTGCAAATGATCCCACGCGCTTTTATAGCTGACATCGGCATTTTTCGCCGCTTGATTAATTGAACCACATTGTTGGATTTCTTTGAGTAAACGGATTCTTTTAGGATCGACGAAAAGGTGTTGTTGCAATTTAATCGTAAGCAAAATTTCAGTGTTCAACATAATTTTCCCCATTTTTCCACTCGGTATTTTTTAGTCATTCTAAAATAAATACTTATTTTAATGTAGCTTTTATTTTGCATATCGTTATATAATTAATTTTATAATCCACTGTAAAAATAAGGAAAAACTATGACTAACTTGATGAAAAAAATCGCCTTTATTATCGGAACAAGCTTAGCCGTCAGCCAATTGGTGGAAGCGAAAGTCACCGTATTTGCCGCCGCGTCAATGACTAACGCTTTGCAGCAGGTGGCGGAAGATTATAAAAAAGTCAAACCGTCGGAAGAAATCGTGTTTTCTTTTGCTTCTTCTTCCGTTTTGGCGCGTCAAATTACGGAAGGCGCGCCGGCGGATATTTTTGTTTCGGCGGATCAAAAATGGATGAATTTTGTCGCAGAGAAAAAAGCCATTGAGGATGCCGGCAGATTTGTATTGGTGGGCAACGAATTAGTGATGATTGCACCGAAAGACAGCAAAATCGACAAAGTGGATTTAGCGACTAAACAATGGCAAAGCAGCTTGGACGGCACGTTCTTGGCGGTCGGTGATCCTGATCACGTTCCCGCCGGCATCTATGCTAAAGCGGCGTTTACTTATTTAGGGCAATGGGCTGAGTTAGAGAAAAAATTGGCGCGTACGGAGAATGTAAGAGCGACTTTGGCATTGGTTGAACGCGGCGAAGCGCCGTTAGGCGTGGTTTATGCAACGGATGCGGCGGCAAGTAAAAAAGTGAAAGTGGTCGCCACCTTCCCGGCAGGTTCCCATCCGCCGGTGGAATATCCGGTGGCGATTGTGAAAGATCGCGATAATCAGGATACGCAGGCATTTTTACAATATCTCAAATCAGAGGAAGCGAAAAAAGTCTTTGTTGAACAAGGTTTTTCCGTAAAATGAAGTAAAAATGAACAAAAAGCAAAATAAAAGGTGCGTTACGTCACAAAATTGAAAATACCCGTTTGCGTCGGAGCGGCTTATTCAGTATGCTAAACCCACAAAAAACAAGTGCTATTTCAAATAGCCGACATATTTTGCTTTCCGAGTAGTGCCTCTTATGAGGCACTTTTTTTATGCCTGATTTTTCAGACTCAAAATATCGTGCTGCGACAGTTGCGTAACCTTGGCGTGTACAAGATAAAAAGTGCGGTCGGTTTTCCATGCGTTTTTAAAACCCGTGAAAACCTGACCGCACTTTGTGTTTGTTTCACACCGCCTGTGCCTTATTGCTTCTCGGCAACGAATACCACGTCTCGAATATAATTAGGTTTATCTTTATGCTGCACCCGTGCGAAGCCCGCCACTTGTTTGGCACCACTGCCCATAAACTTGCCCGTATAACTGCCGCCGGTGTATTCTTTATAGTCATCGGCATCACCAAACCCTTTGGCGTTGCCGCTGAAGCGGATTTCGCCGCCTTCGACTTTAATCGGCGCGGGTTCTAATTTAATACCGACTACGCCCGTTTCGTTTTCTACACTCCCGGAAACGGTTTTACCGTTAAAGTCGGCAGTCAGCTTGGCATTCCAGTCGGAAGCGCCTGCAAATGCTTTGCCTTGGTAGGTGAAGTTGCCGCTCAGCTTGCCGTCGGTGAGTTCATTGCCATTGGTCGGATTGCCGCCGTAAAGGTGTATAGGGAAGATAGCGGTATTTTTGCCTATTTTACTGGACTGATATATCTGTGCCATTGCCGCATCGGACAGATTGTAACGAGTGAGACGATATTTGCTCTCAATGGTGAGCGGAACGCCGTCCACCACAATATGATAGGTTTTATACGGTTTCCAATTATCGTCACGAATGATAGAACCTGCCTTACCGTCGAGTGATAATACGGCTTTTCGTTCCGCCTCGCTGATCATATCCGGATGGAAAAGCTGGACACCGATCGGATGTATTTGTTCGCTAAAAGTGAAGGGCAAAGGGTTGTATTTTGAGCCCGGGTCTTCCGGTTTTGATGGATTTTCCGGCTTTGATGGGTTTTCCGGTTTTGATGGGTTTACCGGTTTTGATGGGTTCTCCGGTTTTGATGGGTTTTCCGGTTTTGATGGGTTTTCCGGTTTGGATGGATTTTCCGGTTTGGATGGGTTTTCCGGTTTTGATGGGTTTTCCGGTTTGGATGGGTTTTCCGGTTTTGATGGGTTTTCCGGTTTGGATGGATTTTCCGGTTTGGATGGGTTCTCCGGTTTGGATGGATTTTCCGGTTTGGATGGGTTCTCCGGTTTGGATGGGTTCTCCGGTTTAGAACCGCCGCCGCTTTCTTGCAAAGCTTGCGCTTTGCGTTCCAATTCGGCGATTTGCGCATTCAGTTTTGCCGCGGTTTCGCTTGCAGCTTGGTTATTGCCTGCATTGGCTTTGGCTTGTTCCGCCTCCACCTTAAGACGGGCGATTTCCTGTTGTAGCGCTTGCAGCGCGCTTTGATTGGTTTGGTTAGTTTGGGTTTGCTGCGTTTTATCCGACGTCAGATTATTATTGCCGTTGATTGTCGCCGGGTCGCCACCGCCGGAAGAACCGCAGGCGCTGATGCCGAGTGTGCCGATAATCACCAGACTAAGGGTTTTTAGTGGAAATGTCATAATTGCCTCCTGAATATTAGGCTGATTTGAGGAGAAAAGGACGTAATCCTACGGTTTTTTAAGGATTATTTTCAGAATATTGAAAAATAAAAAAAAACAAGGGGTTAGCGCAGAATTTGGGTGAAATTTGAGTTTTTTTTGATCGACGTCAAAAAATTGAAAGAAAGGAAAAGTGCGGTCGGTTTTTTAGCAGTTTTGCGGCATTATGCAGCAGTTACATAAACAACGGATAGGGGGGCTGTGCCCGCCCGAATATCCATGACAGTTTGCGGGCGGGCACAGGACCCGCCCCTACAGTAGATTTTAATTTTGTATAACAACTACATAATATTGCGGTTTTGTGATTATTGCGTCGCTTGAATTGCGGTTAAGGCAATCGTGTAAACAATATCATCAACCAATGCGCCGCGTGATAAGTCGTTGACCGGTTTGCGCATACCTTGCAGCATCGGACCGATAGAGACTAAATCCGCAGAACGTTGCACCGCTTTATAAGTGGTGTTACCGGTGTTCAAATCCGGGAAGATAAAGACCGTGGCTTTACCGGCAACCGGTGAATTCGGCGCTTTAGAACGGGCGACGTCTTCCATCACCGCCGCGTCATATTGTAGCGGTCCGTCGATTAATAAATCCGGACGTTTTTCTTTCGCCAAACGGGTGGCTTCTTTCACTTTTTCCACATCCGCACCGGTGCCTGAGGTTCCGGTCGAATAGGAAATCATCGCCACTTTCGGATCGATACCGAAGGCTTTGGCGGAATCGGCGGATTGAATGGCGATTTCCGCTAATTGTTCGGCGGTCGGATCCGGGTTGACCGCACAGTCGCCGTACACCAACACTTGATCCGGTAACAACATAAAGAAGACGGAGGAAACGATAGAGCTGCCCGGCGCGGTTTTAATAATTTGCATCGGCGGACGAATGGTGTTCGCCGTGGTATGCACCGCACCGGAGACCAAACCGTCCACTTCGTTGGCTTCCAGCATCATTGTGCCTAACACCACATTGTCTTCCAATTGTTCGCGGGCGGAGGCTTCCGTCATTCCTTTGTTTTTACGCAATTCGACCAAGCGGTTAACGTAGTTGCCGCGTACGGTTGCCGGATCGATAACGGTAATACCGTCACCCAAGGTTACGCCTTGCGCTTCGGCAACGCGTTTCACATCGGCAGGGTTGGCTAATAAAATACATTCCGCAATGCCGCGTTCCGCACATAATGAAGCGGCTTTTACCGTGCGCGGTTCGTCGCCTTCAGGCAGCACGATGCGTTTTTTCGCCGCGCGAGCCAATTCGGTTAATTGGAAACGGAACGCCGGCGGAGATAAGCGACGCATACGGGAAGACGCCGCGACTAATGAATTGATAAATTCCGCATCAAACTGTTGGCTGGTGTATTGTTTGATGTTTTCGATACGTTCTTTATCGTCAACCGGCACTTCAAGGTTAAAACTTTGCAGGCTTAATGAAGTTTGCCAGGTGTTGCCTTCAATACGGAAAATCGGCAAGCCGGAGGTTTCAAACGTGCGTTGGCATAATTTTTTGATTTGCGAGTCGATTTTGTAACCGCCGGTTAATAATAAACCGCCGAGTTCAACGCCGTTGGTCGCCGCCAACGCAGCCGCCACCAATACGTCGGGACGATCCGCCGAGGTAACCAACAGGCTGCCGGTGCGGAAATGTTCCACCATATTTTGCAGGCTTCTGGCGCAGAAGGTGATACCGCGAATACGACGGGTGTGCATATCCCCTTCATTGATAATGGAGGCGCCCAAGTGTTTAACCAAATCAATTACGCGGGTTGCAATGAGATCCGGCGACCACGGAATACAAGCCAAGACTTTAATCGGGCTTTTTTCAAACAGACGATAAACTTCACTGACTTGATTATGGCTGTGTTGGAATGAATCGAAGATTTCGGTTAAATCCGGACGGGTGCGACCGGATTCGTCAACCGGTGCGTTGAATTTATTGACGACGACACCTAATAAATTCGGGTTATGTTTACCGCCGAACATCGTGGCGGCGGCTTCAACACGCTCTTTTAATTGGGCGGGCGTTTCCGTTGCCGGTGCCGAAACCAGAATGATTTCCGCATCCAAGGCTTTGGCAATTTCATAGTTAATGCTGTTGGCATAAGCGTGTTTACGGGTCGGAATTAAGCCTTCCACCACCACGATTTCATTATTTTTGGAAAGCTGTTGGTGATGTTCGACGATTTTTTCTAACAGCACGTCGGATTGGTTTTGACCGATAAGATTTTCCGCCACACTTAACATAAAAGGTTCGGCAGTTTCAACACTAGCGCTGGTGGTGCGCACGATAGAGGTTGTGCGGTCAAGTTTGTCTTCATCAGTGCTAGGTTGTGAGATCGGTTTCATAAAACCGAGTTTGGCGCCTTTTTGTTCAAGCGCTTGTAAAAGCCCAAGGCTGACACTGGTTAACCCGACGCCGGTACTGATTGGAATAAGAATAATGGTACGTGACATAATAAACCTTAATAACGTTGATAATTACAAAAAGAAACTGCCGATTATTTCGGCAGTTTGCTTAGTGTCAGATACAAAGACGCGCAGTATCTTGTGCGATAACTAATTCTTCGTTAGTCGGAATAACCAGTGCGACCGGAGAATTATCTGCGGTGATTACGCCTTCGTTACCGAAACGGGCGGCTAAGTTTTTGCCGTTATCAATTTGGTAACCGAATAATTTCAAGTGGTTTAACGTGATTTCGCGAACGTGCGCAGAGTTTTCACCGATACCGCCGGTGAAGACGATGGCATCCAAACGTTCGCCGATTACCGCCATATAGGAACCGATATATTTTGCCAAACGATAGCAGAATACGTCTAAAGCGCGTTTCGCATCTTGTTTGCTGTCGTAGTTGTCTTCCGCATAACGGCAGTCGCTGGTGACTTCGGTTAAGCCGAGTAAGCCGGATTTTTTGGTCAACAGGGTGTTGATATCCGCCATAGACATACCCAAGTTATCGTACAAATAGAAAATAATCGCCGGATCCAAGTCGCCGGAACGGGTGCCCATCACCAAACCTTCCAACGGAGTTAAACCCATTGAAGTATCGATACATTCGCC
>JBHBXR010000074.1:0-34487 GCA_041795785.1 Mesocricetibacter sp. | reverse complement strand
GACCCCGCCCTGTATGAAAGGGATTAAGACCTTCATCCATTCTACATCTCTTTCGAAACGTGAGTCGAAAGACCCCGCCCTGTATGAAAGGGATTAAGACAATCAGGTAACCTAAAATCTGTTATGAATTTTGAAGTCGAAAGACCCCGCCCTGTATGAAAGGGATTAAGACTTTGGTAAATGGATCGGGATAGACTTGAATACTGTGTCGAAAGACCCCGCCCTGTATGCAAAGGGATTAAGACAGCTCAAGCTCACGTGACTCTGCATATTCGCTTGAGAGTCGACAGCTCCCAACAGTGCGGTCAAAAGCGTGGCTGTTTTTAGAAAAAATTGCTTTGTCATAGCAAGTTCTCCGATAAAATTGGGTAACTTACCTTAAGAGATGTTTAATTGAATTGGCGCAGGAAATTGTTTTTTGAAATTGAATGAAAAAGATTGAAATGGTGATATTAAAATAATATCATCAGTAAAAATGATAGAGGAGATGTTTTATGCAATTGAAACAACAAGCAACGTTAGGTTTGTGGGGAAAGTGTATCGGTTTACGATTAACAGGCAATTTACGTACAATTCCTCAATTTTCAGCGGGGGATGTTGTAGATGTTGAGATCTCTGAAAACGGTTTATACATTTCAAAAAGTCAAAAAAAACTGACTGAAGCTGATTTATTAAAAGGAATGACGACTTATAACGCTCATGCAGATGAGTTTAGTGTCGCGGCTTTACCGCAGGAATTGGACTATTAAGTATGTATGCACCAAAACGTAATGACATTGTTTGGCTGGATTTTGAACCGACAAAAGGAAAAGAAATCGGGAAATATCGCCCGGCACTCGTTTTAAGCCACGAAATTTATAATAAATCAACCGGGTTGATTATTTGTTGTCCGATCAGTACGAGTGTTCGTGGTGCGATAACGGAAGTGCCTATTGAAGGATTAGATAGTCCGTGTGTGGTCGCAACAACATTAGTCCAAACATTAGATTGGCGTGAAAGACATATTAAATTTATTAAACAAGCTGAATCGCACGTTTACGATGAAGTGCTTAAGCGTGTAATACTGTTGTTAGGTGGCGAACATCTTTTGAAGTAAAGGATTTCCAACAATTTAAAACCGAAACAACGAACAGGAAGATTGCAATGAATAAGCGGCAATTCGAGTACATGCAATCAAGTAGCATATTCTTGATGAATGAGATTATTCCGCAGTGCCGTCATTTATTAATAACTCACTGATTTATTTGCGTAATTTATATAAAAAGAACACAAAATTATGATTATCCAAAACATACAACAACTTGATTTTGCGATTGAAAATAACTTCAGACTTTATGCCTATCGGGCGATTATCGAAGATTTGAAAAGAATGCCGTTGAAGAATTTGCGGGTGGATCAGAATATTGCCGATGAGGAGCATAAAATCCTGTCGATTAATATTATTGATGACGCGGGACAGATTGCGGGTTCTTTTGTTGTAAATCATGATCGGGAATTTGCCGTGATTATTAATGACTATTATTGTTACCAGTTGGTCGGTATCGCATTGGATGATGCGAACGCTTTCGGTTTATTGCCTGAAAAACTCTTTCATTACTTGGAAGATTAACGGATAAACCCATTTTCCTTCCTGTTTTCATCCCTTCGAATGGTAAAGAGAATGAATGCGCATCTTATTTTTCTTTGAAAAATAATTAATGCAATTTATTCTCATTTATGTTAGATTTGCTCCCCTAAACATTTTAAATTACTTATTTTAGGCGGAGATTTTAATCATAATGAAAAAAGTTTTATCTGTATTGGGAGCCGTATTGGCTTCTTTTTGTCTTGCGGCGTGCGAACCGAACGGTCAAATTTCAGAGAAAAAATCGGAAACGGCAACGGAAAGCGCTAAAAGTGCGGTCGAAAAAATGCCTGTTTTAGATGCTGAACAAGAGCTGATTGTGGTGACGCCTTGGGAAATCACCTCGGAAGATCCGAGCAAGTCGGGTTATATTTTTCAACGTTTACAGCTTGCCGAAACCTTAGTTGATGCCGATGAAAAAGGAACTTTGCTACCTGCGTTGGCACAGAGTTGGTCGTCTAACGAAAGCGGCGACGAATGGATTTTTAAGTTGCGTGACAATGTGAAATTTCACGACGGAACCGTATTAACGTCGCAGAATGTAGTGCAAAGCCTGCAAGCGGCATTGCGCAAACCGACGCCGTTGAAGAATACTTTAGTTAAAAATTTGACCGCACTTGACGATAAAACCGTGCAAATTTCATTGGAAAAGCCGTTGATTTCTTTTCCTGCTTATCTTGCCCATTCCACGACCATGATTTTAGCCGCCGCTTCGTTTAATGCGGAAAATGATGTGGTGAAAATTATCGGCACCGGACCTTACCAAGCAGTGAAAATCGAAGCGCCGCAAAAAATCGAGCAGAAAGCGTTTGCCGATTATTGGGGTGATAAAGCGCAGATAGAAAGGGTCACTTATCTGGCTAACAGTCGCAGTGAAACCCGTACCTTATTGGCGCAAAGCAAACCGAATTATTTGGTATTTAACCTTGATCCGGCAAGCATCAGCCGCTTACAGCAGGATCCTAATCTGAATATTCAAGCCAAATCCATTGCCCGCACCATTCAGTTTAAAGTCAATGCCGCGCATCCGCTGTTCGCGGATGTTGCGGTGCGCCAAGCGTTAAGTGATGCCGTTGATCGTCAGGGCATTGCGCAAGCGGTGCTGCGCATTGATAACGGCGGCGCCGAGCAGATTGTACCGGAAGCCTTTTCCGCATGGCGTTTACCGTTGGAAAGCGCGCAGCCGGATTATACGGCAATCAAACAGCGTTTAATTGGTTTGGGTTATCAAGCCGATGAGCAGGGTATGCTGAGCAAAGACGGCAAACCGTTTAAATTTACATTGCGAACCTTTTCCGATCGTCCCGAATTACCGATTATCGCCACGGCGTTGCAAAATCAATGGAAACAAATCGGTGTGGAAGTGGCGGTGTCCGTCGGTAATTTCTCTGAAATTCCGGCAGGTCATCAAGACGGTTCGTTGGAAATGGGATTATACGCGCGCAACTACGGTTTAGTGCCTGATTTAATGGGCGCTTTATTACAGGATTTCGCACCGCAAGGCGGCGATTGGGGCGTGATGAATTGGTCGAATGAAGAATTAACGCAGGCGTTAAACCGTTTGCAAGTAACGGCTAATCCGCAAGAGCAAGCGCAGTTAAAACAAAAAGTGGCAGAGATTATTTATCAACAGCGACCGATTACGCCGGTGGTATATTACCAGCAGACGGCGGTAGTAAATAAGGCGTTGAAAGGATTGGAAATCGATCCTTTTGAACGGAGTTTTAAGTTGAATAAACTTTATTGGTAATCTGCCGTCGCTTTCGTTACGGCATTGTAAAAGCCCTTTCGTTTACGGAGAAAGGGATAACCAAAAACGATAGAACAGGACTTAACGTGCTAAACATTATCCTTAAACGCCTTACCCAGCTGATTCTTGTTATTTGGTCGGTCGGTACGCTCACGTTTATCCTCACCCGCACCCTGCCCGGCGACATGGCATATCGCATTGCCGCCGGTCGTTACGGTTACGATCAAACGGACAGCGCCGCTGCCGAACTGGTGCGTAGCGAGTTGGGTTTGGATCAAAGCTGGTGGCAGAATTATTTCGACTGGTTGGCGGATTTATTGCAATTCAATTTGGGGAAATCCCTCGTCAGCGGTGAAAGCGTGTGGGCACTAATCGGACATCAATTCGGACACACGTTGGCGCTTGCTGTGGCGGCATTATTGTTCGCCTTGTTAATCGGGCCGCCGCTGGGATTATTGGCGGCGCATAAACCGAACGCTTGGTTTGACCGTTTTACTTTAGTTATCAGCACCTTACTGCGTTCCGTGCCGGCTTTCATCATCGGGATTGCGTTGATTACGTTATTTGCCGTGCGGTTTAAATGGCTGCCTGCGGCAGGTTACGGTAGTTGGCAGCATTTTATTTTACCGGCATTGACTTTGGCGCTGGGGCTGAGTGCGGTGTCGGTTCGGGTGAGCCGTAACGCAATGGTGGAGGTTAAGCGTACCGAATATTATCAATTTTCCCGTTTAAAAGGCTTAAACGAGCGCTTGAGTTTTATCCGTCACGGTTTGCGTAACGTAGCGATTCCGATTCTAGCCTATCATTCGGTGCAATTGATTTATTTGATTGAAGGCGTGGTGATTGTGGAAAGTTTGTTTGCTTGGCCGGGCAGCGGTCATGCGTTGGTACACGCCGTTATTGCGCGTGACGTGCCGATGATTCAGGGCACCGCTTTGATTATGGGCGGTATTTTTGTGTTATTAAATATGACGGTGGATATGCTCAGCGCTTGGATCGATCCGCGCATTTCCCACCGTGTCAGGGAGTACGCCTGATGTGGAAATCGCTTTCTGTGGCGCAAAAGTGCGGTGCGTTTTTATTCTGTTTTTTAATCGCCTTCGCTTATTTGCAACCTTATTTTTATCCGATGGACGAGGCGTTTCAAAATCTGAATAAAACGCTGCAAAAACCGACCGCACTTTATTGGTTCGGCACCGATCATTTCGGGCGTGATATGTTGGCGCGCTTGGCTTCGGCAATCCGTTTGTCCTTGTCTTTAATTGTGCTGTCGGTGGGTTGTTCGCTCTTCTTCGGTTTGCTGTTCGGTATTATGGCGGGATATTTGGGCGGTTGGGTCGATCGTATGCTGACCTTTTTCAGTGACATTATTATGGCATTGCCGGGATTGTTGTTTATCTTGCTGTTCGCCGCAATCGCGCCGGGTACGTTTTGGTCGTTGTATTTGGGTATTTCACTGGTGATGTGGGTGGAGTTTTTCCGTATGGTACGCGCCATTACGCAAACCATCGCCAACAGTGCGGAAATTCAATCCTCGCGTTTAATGGGCATGGGATTTTTCTATTGTTTCAAACGCCATTTTTTTCCGAAACTGGCGCCTGTGGTATTAACGCTGAGCGCTTTTGCGGCGGGTAATGCGGTGTTGGCGTTGGCGACTTTGGGCTTTATCAACGTCGGTTTGCGTCCGCCGACGCCGGAACTGGGTTTGATGATGACCGAACTGTTTCCTTATTATTACGAAGCCCCTTGGATCTTTATGCAGCCGGTGTTAGTAGTGTTTTTATTGGTATTGAGCTTTCAGTTGATGTCGGGGAGGGTGAAATGACGTTAATTCAAACAAATAACCTTTCCGTACGCACAAAAAGCGGTTTGAATTTAGTCGAACCGATCAGCTTGCAGTTGGCAAAAGGTGCAAATTTAACGATTCTGGGCGAGACCGGTTCGGGCAAGAGTTTATTGGCGCAGGCGATAATGGGCGCTCTGCCGTCCGAGTTAATCGCACAAGGGGAAATTCTGATTGAAAATCAGCGTTTGGACGGCAAACAACGTCGCCGTTATTGGGGAAAACGCTTGGCGATGTTACCGCAAGAGCCGAGCCGTTCTCTTGATCCGACCATGAATATTCATAACCAAGTATGGGAAAGTTTCTATTTTGTTGCCGCCGAACAGGCGCAACGCGCGGCACAAAAAACGCAACAAAAACTGACCGCACTTGGATTGGCAAAATTTACGGGCTATTATCCTCATCAGCTTTCCGGCGGTATGGCGCAGCGTGCCTCGTTTGCGGTTGCGACCTCCGGCGGCGCTTATATGGTGATTGCCGATGAACCGACCAAAGGATTGGACGAGAACAATAAAAATGCCGTAATTCAATTGTTAAAACAAGTTGCGGCGCAAGGCGGGGCATTATTAACCATCACTCACGACATTGATGTCGCCGCGCAGTTGGGCGGTGACATTATGGTGATGAAAAAAGGCAAACTGTTGGAACAAGGCGGGGCGCAACAAATTTTATGCCAACCGCAATCCGATTATGCCAAAGCCTTAATTGCCGCCGCACCGCATAACTGGGCGGCATTGCCTAAAACAGCTTTGAATGACAGCCCGTTGTTATCGGTAGAAAATCTCAGCCTCGGACGCGGTAAACGTACGTTATTCGAACAAGTCGGCTTTACGCTGCAACAAGGCGAAGTGCTCGGTTTGATCGGTGACAGCGGTATCGGCAAAAGCTCGTTGGGCGACGCTTTATGCGGCTTATTAACGCCAAAGTGCGGTCGAATTCAGTGGCGTTTTCAGCCGAAACGCCATCAGGTGTTGAAACTCTATCAGGATCCGCCGTCCGCCTTTGCGCCTCATATCAAATTGCAAACGCTATTGGATGATGTGATCAATAAACATCATTTGGATCGCAGCCGCATTCCTTATTTACTGCAACAGCTCAAATTAGACGCGGAATTACTGCAACGCAGTGCGGAAAACGTTTCCGGCGGCGAATTGCAACGGGTGGCTATTTTACGCGCTCTGCTGTTTGAACCGGTGTTGTTGTTCGCTGATGAAGTCACTTCCCGTTTGGATCCCATTACGCAAAAAGAAACCTTGGATTTGTTGACGGAACAATGCCGCCGTCATCGGTGTGCTTTAGTGTTGGTGAGTCACGATCCTCATCTGATCTCACATTATTGTCATCAAGTGGTGGATTTAACGCAGTATCGGGTTTAAGCGTTGTGTTTTATCGCCGTTGTTTAAGTAAATAGCATTAAGCGATACGGCAAAATTGGTTTAAAATGTGCGAATCATTTTGCTGTTATACGGATAACTTATGTTTGAACAAGAACAATGGCGCCCGACGGCACCGATTAAAAACTTATTGGCGCGGGCGAAAATTATGGCGGAAATCCGCCGTTTTTTTACCGATCGCGGTTTATTGGAAGTGGAAACGCCGGTGTTAAGCGAATTTGGCGTAACTGATGTGCATTTGTCCACCTTCAGTACGGAATTTGTTGCACCTTTTAATTCGCAGTCAAAAACCTTATGGCTCGGAACCAGTCCCGAATATCATATGAAACGGTTGTTGGCGGCGGGAAGCGGAGCGATTTTTCAGTTGTGTCACGTTTTTCGCAATGAAGAAGCGGGCAGTCGGCATAATCCCGAATTTACCATGCTTGAATGGTATCGTCCGCATTTTGATATGTATCGTTTAATTAACGAAGTGGACGATTTGTTACAACAGATTTTAGATTGCGAACCGGCGGAAAGTCTGAGCTATCAGTTTGTGTTTCAGGAATATGCGGGATTGGATCCGCTCTCCGTCTCAAAAGCCGAGTTGATTGCCAAAGCGAAGGAACATCAGCTGATGGATGCGGAACAGGCTGACAGAGATACGCTGTTGCAATTTTTATTTGCGACCTTGGTGGAGCCGAAAATCGGGCAAAACCGTCCGGCGGCGGTGTATCATTTCCCCGCTACGCAAGCAGCGTTGGCGCAGATCAGCTCGGAAGATCACCGAGTGGCGGAACGTTTTGAGTTTTATTATAAAGGCTTGGAATTGGCTAACGGTTTTAACGAACTGACCGATGCCAAAGAGCAACACAGTCGTTTTGAACAGGACAATCGGCTGCGTGCGCAAATGGGATTGCCGCAGCGTGAAATTGATCGCCGTTTATTGGCGGCTTTACAAGCCGGCGTGCCGAATTGTGCGGGCGTTGCCTTGGGAGTGGATCGATTGATTATGATTGCCCTAGGCGCACAAACTATCGAAGAAGTGATGGCATTCAGCGTGAATAACGCCTGATTCGGCAAAAGTGCGGTCGGTTTTGTCCGAGTTTTCGGCGCATTGCAATGCGAAATAAAAGTTGCAAAACCGCCTGCACAAATTTAAACTTAACCACTTACATTTATTCTATTTCTATTGAAGAGTTAAGATAATATGAATACTCCAACTCAAATCGAGCAGCCGCAACAACCTTCAATTTCACTTGGTGAAAAATTTCGTAAAGCCCGCCAGGCATTAAATCTCACTATTGATGACGCCGTCGCTAAAACCAATCTGAATTTCTCTATTATCGAAAAGCTGGAAAATAACGCGTTCGACGGTGATACCAATATCCCGACTATTTTCGTAAACGGCTATATTCGCAGCTATGCGCAATTTCTCAAAATGCCGGAAGAAGAATGGAAAGGCGTTAATTTAGGGCAAAAGATAGAAAACGATCTGAATAAAAATGCCCGCACGGGACAAGTGACCAACCCTTATTCTTCCTCTTCTATCGGGCGTTGGGTCGGTTATTTGACTGTGTTGGTGATTTTGGTTATGGGCGGAATGACCGCACTTTGGTGGTGGGAGAACTATCAGCAATCCAATACGGAACGCGATAATTTGGTACAGAATTATGTGTCGGCGGATGATAAATCCGCTCAAACCTCCGCTCAGATGTCAACAACGTCAACGGTTCCCGTTGCCAATAACGAACCCGTCACATTGACGCCGGTTGCCGAATCAAAGCCGAATAATAATGAGCCGGTTGTTCAAACCCAACCGCTTACGGCGGCAAATGAGCCTCCGGCGATAACAAATAACGCAACAAATAACGCCGCAACCAACGAACCGGCAACTCTTAATACGCCGTTAGCGGAGAATACACCGCCGCAAGCGACGGATGCGCCGTTAGTGGTGCGGACGATTCCAATCGAAAATACGGCGAAAGAAATGTTAATGCAGCATTCTGCGGAACAGCAGGCGCAAAATCAACCGACCGAACCGCAGACCGCGGAGAATACCGCTGCCGCCGCAAGCGGAGAGTTGCAAATTGAAGTCACGGGCGCAAATTGTTGGATTACCGTACGTGACGGCAGCCGCAAAGTGTTGGCGCAAAAAGAATATAAACAAGGCGAGATTCTCACTTTTAACGAAGGCGCGCCTTATTCTTTAACCATCGGTGCGCCGGGCAACGTTAAAATTACTTATAAAGGCGAGCTTTATCCGTTAAAAGTTGACGGTCGCGTCGCCAGATTCAAATTAGAATGATCAATGAGTTAGAACTTATTCATGTTAGCCAAACCGGATATTAAACGTCGTCAATCGACAAAAATTTATGTGGGAAACGTACCTGTCGGCGGCGATGCGCCGATAGCGGTGCAATCTATGACCAATACCCGTACGACGGATGTTGAGGCAACGGTTGCGCAGATTAAATCGTTGGAGCGGGTAGGCGCGGATATCGTGCGTGTTTCCGTGCCGACCATGGAAGCGGCGGAAGCCTTCAAATTAATCAAACAACAAGTGAAGGTGCCGTTAGTGGCGGATATTCACTTTGATTATCGCATTGCGCTGCAAGTGGCGGAATACGGTGTAGATTGTTTGCGAATCAATCCGGGTAATATCGGACGCGAAGATCGTATTCGTGCCGTGGTGGATTGCGCCAAGGATAAAAATATTCCGATCCGTATCGGGGTGAATGCGGGCTCATTGGAGAAAGACTTACAGGAAAAATACGGCGAACCGACTCCGGAAGCCTTGCTGGAATCCGCATTGCGTCATGTAGAGATTTTAGATCGTCTGAATTTCGATCAATTTAAAGTCAGCGTAAAAGCGTCCGACGTATTTTTAGCGGTGGAAAGTTACCGCTTACTTGCCAAAGCTATTAAACAACCGCTGCATTTGGGGATCACCGAAGCGGGCGGTGCCAGAGCGGGAGCGGTAAAATCCGCAATCGGTTTGGGAATGTTGCTGGCGGAGGGCATCGGCGATACCTTACGGGTTTCATTGGCGGCGGATCCGGTGGAAGAAATCAAAGTCGGTTTCGATATTCTGAAATCGCTTCGTATCCGCTCGCGCGGGATCAATTTTATTGCCTGCCCGACCTGTTCCCGTCAAGAGTTTGATGTGATCGGCACGGTGAATGCCCTTGAACAACGTTTGGAAGACATTATTACGCCGATGGACGTATCCATTATCGGCTGTGTGGTAAACGGTCCGGGGGAAGCCTTGGTTTCCGATTTGGGCGTAACCGGCGGTAATAAGAAAAGCGGTTTTTATGTGGACGGCGAACGTCAGAAAGAACGTTTCGACAACGAAGATATTATTAATCAATTGGAAGCGAAGATTCGCGCTCAAGCAGCGGCGCGCGATCCGAAAAACAGAATTATTTAAAGGAAAATAAAGGTGGCGAAAACAATTCAGGCAATCCGTGGCATGAACGATTGCTTACCGACGGAAACCCCGCTGTGGCAGTGGGTAGAAAACAAATTGCGTAGTGTGTTGGCAAGTTACGGTTATGCTGAAATCCGTATGCCGATCGTAGAAAGCACGCCGTTATTCGCGCGCGCTATCGGTGAAGTTACCGATGTAGTGGAAAAAGAAATGTTTACTTTCAATGATCGCGATGAAGAAAGTATTACATTGCGTCCGGAAGGTACCGCCGGTTGTGTGCGTGCGGGAATTGAGCACGGTTTACTGTATAACCAAGAACAGCGTTTATGGTATATGGGACCGATGTTCCGCTATGAACGTCCGCAAAAAGGGCGTTATCGTCAGTTTCATCAAATGGGAGTGGAAATTTTCGGTATTCCGAATCCGGAAATCGATGCGGAACTCATTATGCTGACTGCCCGTTTGTGGAAAGATTTGGGAATTTTTGATCATGTTACGTTACAATTAAATACCATCGGTTCTTTGGAGGCGCGTAAAAATTACCGTCAGGCGTTGGTGGATTTTTTACAAAATCATTTGGATGTTTTGGATGAAGACTGCAAGCGCCGTTTAACGACTAATCCGTTGCGGATTCTAGACAGTAAAAATCAAGCGGTGCAGTCGGTATTAAACGATGCGCCGAAATTGCACGATTATTTGGACGAAGAAAGTCGTGAGCATTTCGCTCAGTTATGCGCATTATTGGATGCGGTGGGCATTCGCTATGAAGTGAACCAAAAACTGGTGCGCGGGTTGGATTATTACAACAAAACCGTATTCGAATGGGTCACTTCGGCGCTCGGAGCGCAGGGTACCGTATGCGGCGGCGGTCGTTATGACGGTTTGGTGGAACAACTGGGCGGACACGCCACCAGCGGGGTGGGTTTTGCTATGGGCTTGGAGCGTTTGGTATTATTGGTGCAAGAAGTTAATCAAGCGGTGGACTTGCCAAGTGCGGTCGATATTTACGTTGTTTTTGCCGGCGAAGGTACGACATTGGCGGCGTTCGAACTGGCGGAAAAACTCCGTTCGGAACTACCGCACTTACGCACAATGACCCATTGCAGCGGCGGTAATTTCAAAAAACAATTTAAGCGGGCGGATAAAAGCGGGGCGAGATTTGCTTTGGTGATCGGCGAAAGCGAAGTTCAAAACCAACAAGTCGTGGTTAAAGATTTGCTTAGCGGAGCGGAACAGCAGACACTTGCTTTAAACGATGTAGTCGAATATTTGAAAAACGTATTTTAAGAGGATGTGAAAATGGCTTATACCCTTGAAGAAGAACAAGAAATTAATGAAATTAAAAATTGGTGGAATGAAAATTATAAAACTATTATCGCTGCGGTAATCCTTTCCGTGGGCGGTACTTACGGCTGGCGTTATTGGCAGGATCATCAAGTGACGCAGGCACAGCAGCTGTCCGCGCAATATGATCAAGTGATTTACAGTAATTCTGCCGATCTTGCAGCGAAAAATGCGCAAATTGACGCTTTTGTCAAGGCCAACGACAAAACCAGTTATGCAACCTTAGCGTTATTGGATAAAGCCAAATTGGCGGTCAACAATCAGGATTATGCCCAAGCGGAAGCTACGTTGAAACAAGCCGTTTCACAAGCGCCCGATGAGATTTTTGCTTCTGTCGGCGCATTGCGTTTGGCAACCGTGCAATTTCAGCAAAAACAGTTCGATCAGGCGTTGGATACATTGAAATTGGTTAAGGATCAAAGTTGGAGCAGCCGTAAAAACCTGTTGACCGGTGATATTTTATTGGCGAAAGGCGACAAAGAAGCGGCGAAAGCCAGTTATCAACAAGCGCAGCAGAATGCCAGCGCCTTAGAACAACAATGGCTGCAAGTGCGGTTAAATAATTTGTAGTTTTTTGATTTTGAGTAGGCAGAAGGCTTGGGATTCCAAGCCTTTTTGTTTAGTTTTCCGTCAGATAGCGTTTTGCCAGTTGGCATAGGTAATTGGCGGTCGGATATAACGCGTTATCGTCCACGCGAAATTTCGGATGATGCAATGCATAAGGGCCGCCGGAACCGATCATAATAAATACGCCCGGCACTTTTTGCTGATAAAACGCAAAATCTTCGCCGATAGGGCTGGCTTCTATCAATTTTGCTGTAAAACCGTTTTCTTGCGCGACATCTAAAACAAAATCAATCCATTGCGGCGCATTCATGACTGAAGGCGGCCCGGCGTGCCACAGAAATTCGATTTTCGCATTGAAACCTGTTTGAATGCCTTGCACGAGGGAACGGAAACGTTGTTCAATTTGTTCGCGTACTTGCTGATTGAAGGTTCTCACCGTTCCTTCCAAATAGGCACTATCGGGGATCACGTTCCAAGTGCTGCCGCTATGCACCTGCGTTACGGAAACGACGGCGTTTTCATGCGAAGGAACGTTACGGCTGATAACGGATTGCAGCATACTAATCAAGTGCGACAGAATAATAATGGGATCATTGCCGTCATGCGGACGGGCGGCGTGAGCGCCTTTAGCGTTAATTTTAATTTCAAAACGATCAACGCCGGCAGTTAACGCATCGGGTTTGGAACCTAGTACGCCCACAGGCAGCGTCGGATCATTATGAATACCGAAAATCACGTCCGCCTTGTCCAATACGCCCGTGTTGATTACGTCTAATGCGCCTAATCCGGTTTCTTCCGCCGCTTGAAACAAAATCTTCACCGTACCTTTCAGTTCCGTCTGATGTTGCTTTAATAAAATCGCGGCACCTAAGGCGGCGGACATATGAAAATCATGACCGCAAGCGTGCATTACGCCCGATTTTTTAGAGGTAAATGCTACACCGGACTCTTCTTCAATCGGCAGTGCGTCAATATCCGAGCGCAGCACGACGGTTTTTCCCGTTTGTGCGCCTTTGATTTCGGCAACCAAACCGGTTTTCAACGGTAAATCCAACACATCAATATCGTATTGACGTAAAACGTTACGCAATGCCTGTGTGGTCTCAAATTCTTGATTGGATAATTCGGGATATTGATGGCGTTCACGGCGAAAATGCTGTAAAAACTCGGCAAGTGACCGATTTTCTTGAATGATTTTGTCGAATGTTGTCATAATTGCATCCGTTAAAGTTGGTGAAAGTATTTTTGTATAAACGTGATAATATTTGTTCCGGTGGCAAAATGCTGAATATCATCAAAAAGTTGTGCGCTGAGCGGTGTATTTCCGATTGCAACGGCAAGTTTGCGGTAAAGTTCTTCGTTACTATAAGGATTATGCGGGCTACCTTTGGGATGTTCGATGCGCTGATGAAAAAACTCGCCGGATATTGACCGCACTTTTACTTCAGCGAAGCGTGTTTTCCCCGGTTTTTCAGTATAAAGCCGTACGCATTTTGCCATCAGTAGCCGGATATGCGCTTCAATCGGTTGTGCCGAGAAAGCGGAAAAATCCAGCGTTTCGCCGTTGAATATTTTTGCCGCAATATATTCGGCGCAGAAACGGCCTTGTGACTTCAGCGACGGATTGGAATAAATCAACGCCGCGTCGCCCTGCGGCGGGAAAATTAATTGAATCTGTTCGATTTGCGTGCTGTTAAACAAGCGGCGTTCATATAATTCTGTCGCTGCGTCGGCAATATAAGCAGCGGCGGAACAGTAACTGTAAGTTTTAAACCATAAACCGGGTTCGACGATTTTCCAACTTTCTCCCCAGCGGGTTAAATCAATTGTGCGACTTTGTTCGCCATAAATAGCCGTAAAGCCTAATTCGTGATCGAGAAAATCGCGTTCGGCACCGAAGCCCACCTGTACCAATTCGATACTTTGAATGGCATTTTGTGCCGCCAAACCGGCATGCAAAGGTTTAATCAAGGTTCCGAACATCAGCCTTAAACCGCCTGCTTGAGTTGCTGCAAGGGCAAAAGCCTGTTGCAAAAAAGCGTAATTATGCAAATAACAAATCGCTGCGGTCGCGCCGAAGATGCCTAATGTCGCCGTACTGTGCCAGCCTTTGTTGTAATGGACCGGGTTGACCGCCTGTCCCAATCTTGCGGCTACTTCAATACCGATGACATAAGCCGTCAGAAAACGGCGACTGTCAAGTGCGGTCGATTTTGGCGTTATTTTTACGGAGGCGAATAAAGCGGGCAGAATGACCGCCGAAGGGTGACCGCGCACATCAGCGTGAACATCGTCATAATCCAATAAATGTGCCTGAAAGCCGTTGAGCAACGCCGCTTGCTTGGCACCTGCGTAGGCTTTTTGTCCGATCAGCCAACTGTTTTGTTCACTGCCTTCCGTGGCAATCCATTGTTTGAGTCTGTCTACTTCCGTTTCATTCGCCGCTTGCAGACTGCTGGCAAAAAAATCCGTCATCCCTTGTAATGCAACGGATAAAATCCGTTCATCGGTGATGACGGGTGTGGACATAATTAACTCAGTGAGTTGACGGCTTAGGTTCATTTTGGATCCTAAATATAGAATTCGACGGGATCGGCAAATTGGCGCACAAAGCGTTTGGTCAGTTCCTGTTGCGGATTTTCGATCACTTCTTTCGCCGCTCCCTGTTCCACAATACCGCCGTCCGCCATAAAAATCACGCGATCGGCGACGTTTTTGGCAAATTCCATTTCATGCGTAACGATCACCATGGTGATTTTTTGTTTGGCTAATTGCTGAATAACCTGTAATACTTCATTTACCCGTTCCGGATCGAGCGCCGAGGTCGGTTCGTCAAATAATAAAACCTTGGGTTTCACCGCTAAGGCGCGCGCAATAGCGACGCGTTGTTGCTGTCCGCCCGATAATGTAACCGGATACTGATGGGCTTGCGGCAATAATCCCACCTGTTTTAGCAAGGACATCCCCAGTTCTTCCGCTTCCTTTTTATTGATTTTTTGTGCGATCAACGGGGAAAGAATAATACTCTCAAGTGCGGTCTTATTTTTAAACAAATTATAGCTTTGGAATACCATCGCCGACTGATGTCTGAGCGCAATTTCTTCTTTATGGTTATATTTTTTCGCGTTCAGTGTGATGTCGGCGATGGTAATTGTGCCGTCATTCGGTTTTTCCAGCAGGTTTAAACAGCGTAACAGAGTGGATTTACCCGATCCGGAAGGACCGATAATGGCGATTACTTCGCCTTCGGCGACGGTCAAATCAATCTCTTTTAACACCGTATTGTTACCGAAGGATTTGGATAATTTCTCTACTTTAATCATGTTCATAATAGAAGTCCTTAACGTTTGTACGGTACGCTTAATTTGTTTTCCAAGGCTTTTTGCGCCCAAGAATAAAGAATGACGACTAACCAGTAGATCACGCCGACTGCCAAATAAGTTTCAAAGAATTTGTAGGATTCGACGGTTAACAGTTTTCCCGCCGCCAATAATTCGGGTACGCCGACGAAAAAGGCTACGGAGGAATCCTTTAACAGTGAAATAAACATATTGCCCGTACCCGGCAAAGCATTAACAAAGGCTTGCGGTAACACGATATGTCGATAAATCTGTAAGGTGCTTAAGCCGACCGCGCTACCCGCTTCTTTCTGTCCGTTATCTACCGATTCCAAGCCGGTGCGGAAAATTTCGGCTAAGTAAGCGGAATATTTAAACGTAAAACAAATAATCGCCGCAGTGATGGCGGGCATTTTGGTTAACGCAGGGAAGATTTGCGGCGAACCGTAATAAACGATAAACAGCAAAACAACGGACGGCATTGCACGGAAAAAAGAGATATAGAGCGCTAATAGTTGATCAAGGACTGGAAATTTTTGTACCCTAACCAACGCGATAATCAAACCGAGCAGAATGGAGAAAAAAATCGATACCACGGCAATAAGCAACGTGGTCGGTAAATAACCGATAATTTGTGGGAATACCCCGATAAAATAGCCAAGATCAAAATTCATAATGCCGTATCCAATTGAAATAATGGAGGGCTAATATTAATTTAGCCCGAATTAGCCAAAGCGGAAATCTTATTGTGCAGGTACGGTAATGTCTTCACCGTAGTATTTAATCGAGATTTCTTTGATCGTACCTTTTTCTTTTAACTTGCTGATCGCCTGATCGAACTCCGCGCGTAGTTTTTGACCGCGTTCGTTACGGGCAAAGGCATAACCGACTTCTTCGATAACCAGCGGATTGCCCACCAGTTTAAACGGCAGATTACCGCGTTTGATTTCCGCCAATAAAATCGGTTTGGAATTCACATAACCGTCAACACGTTTGTAAACCAAGTCATACATCGCACCGTCGCGGGTTTCATAAGTTTTTACGTTAACTTCTTTATTCGGAAAATGTTTTTCCAAGTTTTTAATATGGTTGGAACCTAATACACCGGAAATGGTTTTGCCGTGTAGATCCGCATAATTGTTAATATCGGTATTATCTTTATGCGTTACGATCTGGCTGCCGTAATAACTGTACGGTTGGGTGAAATCGTATTTTTCTTTACGCGCCGGCGTGATTGCTACGGCGTTGGCAACCGTATCCAAACGATTGGATTCCAATTGACCCATTAAACCGGCAAATTCGGCGGTAGTCCATTCGACGCGATAGCCGAGTTCTTTAGCGATGGCTTCCGTCGTTTCCACATCAAAGCCGACTAATTTACCGTCTTTTTGGAAACCGTTCGGATAGCTTTGCCCGGTACTACCGATACGCAAGACGTTATTGTCTTGTGCGTTGACGTCGCCACCGCCGAACAAGGCGATTGAACCGAATAACAGTGCGGTAAGCGTAAATTTTTTAACAGACATATTGTGTTCCTTTTGTTAATTTTTGATCAATTTTCCGTTCGGATTATGTTGTTGCCATAATTCAAACAATTTCGTATCTAATACCTTGCGGTAATAAATTGTCGTATGGTCGTCGGTTAAATCCGCCCGACCGATTTCGCTAAAGCCGTTGTTAATATAGAACCGTGACAACCAAGGATGATTGGCGGCGGTACCTAACGTAACAAAAGGGGCTTTAAAACGGTGTACTAAAAGTTTTTCAATGTATTCCAATAAATGCAGCGCCAACCCCTGTTTTTTATAAGCGGGGTCCGTGGCAAACCAACCGATATGCGGAACACCGTAAGGACCGGGGTTATTTCCCCAAGGCAGTCTTAAACTGACCGTGCTGACCAATTGATCGTCAATATACAGCCCGTACACCAGATTTGTGCAAATATGGGTTTCAATTAAGTCAAGATCCGCCGTGGCGGCGGCAAAATGAATGCCTAATTGCAGCACCGGTTTATAAGCTTTATGTACCAACATCTGATAATTCAGTTTATCTGCCAAAGTAATTTCGCGAATCATCATGCTTTATCCTTAATCCAGTAAACCGGATTGTTCGGCGTAATGAATTACCGTATCCACTTTCTCAGCTGCGCTGCCTAAATAATTTTGCGGATTCAACCAGTCCGTCAATTCTTGTTCGGAGAAATGTTTTGCCAATTCCTGATGGGCAAGTAAGACATCACGAAAGCCTTTGCGTTGTTCGAATGCTTGCATGGAACATTGATAAACCAAATGATGTGCGGTTTGTTTACCGAGACGTTTACCCAATTCAAACATCACTTTCTCCGATAATAACAAGCCGCTTTGCAATTCCAAATTTGCTTGCATTTGTTTTTCATTCACCGTCATTCCGCGTAATACGGTGAGAGCAATTTGTAACTGCGCCGCGACATATAAATTGATTTCCGGTAGAGCAATCCATTCGGCACGCCAACTCATAGCGTCACGTTCGTGTTCTACTTTCATGGATTCGTGAATTAACGCAACGGATTTCAGTAACGGCGGTGTCAGACTGGCTAAGCCTTCCAAGGCAGCCGGATTACGTTTATGCGGCATGGTGGAAGAACCGATTTTTCCGGCGGAAAAAGGCTCCTCAATTTCATTAATTTCGGTACGCATCAAGTTATAAAATTCATTACCGATTTTGCCTAACGTACCACTGATTAAAGCGATGACGGAGGCATATTCGGAAAAACGGTCGCGCGCCGATTGCCAACCGATATTCGGCGTGTTTAATCCCAATATTTGTAACGTACGCCGTTCGATTTGCGGTCCTTTTTCGCCGAAAGAAGCGTAAGTGCCGATAGCGCCGTTGATATTGCCCACTAATACGCGTTGTTTGATTTCCGCCAAACGTTGCAAATGGCGGACGAATTCATCCAACCATACGGCCAGTTTAAAACCGAATGTGGTCGGTAATGCCTGCATACCGTGCGTGCGTCCAACCATCGGTAAATATTGATATTGCTTCGCCAGTTTTTTCAGTTCTAACGCCACTGATTTGCTGTCGCGTTCAACGATATCAAAGGCTTGTTTTAGCTGTAACACGGTGCCGGTATCTACAATGTCTTGCGTGGTCGGGCCGTAATGAATGTATTCTCCCGCTTCACCGCATTGTTGCTGTAATGCGTTAATGGTCGCCATAAAAGAATGTTTTAAACGGGCGACTTCTTGTGCGATTTCAGCCAAATTAAAGCGACCCGGATCGGCGTTTTGTGCGATTTGTTGTGCCGCTTCAAGAGGAATGACGCCCAATTCGCCTTCCGCTTGTGCCAAGGCGACTTCAATTTCAATATGTTTCTGTAACCGATTGGTTTCCGACCATACTTCGCGCATTTCTGCCGTACTGAAATTATTGCCGAGGGTCAAAAAATCAATAATGTGGGATGCCATTTTCGCTCCGAATAACTCTTGGAATCTGTTGTGCGAAGATTTTATTTATTCCGCCGAAAGACGACCAATAACATTTTTATCTTTCATATAACGGAAAAATATATAGTTGTGATAGGATGGAGGTGTTTGATTATATTGTGTTATGGATAAAGGAGAACATGATGCAGCATTTTACTTTATTGCGTACCGGCGCGTACATCAACGGTGAATTCTTAACGAAAACCGACCGCACTTTTGCAGTGACGAATCCCGCCAACGATGAGTTGATCGCCAACGTCAGTTGTTGCGGTCGGGCGGAAACGGAAGCGGCAATTCAGGCGGCTAAAACCGCGCAGGCGGAATGGAAACGAAAAACGGCAAAAGAGCGGTCGAAAATTTTGCAGAAATGGTTCGGTTTGATTATGAAAAATCAGGAAGAACTGGCGTATTTGTTGAGTTTGGAACAAGGCAAGCCGTTAAAAGAAAGTCGCGGTGAGATTGCTTACGGCGCAAGTTTTATCGAATGGTTTGCCGAAGAAGCGAAACGGGCTTACGGCGAAATTATTCCGCAGGATAAGGAAAACCGTCGCTTGTTGGTGATTAAACAACCGGTAGGCGTGGTAGCGGCGATTACGCCGTGGAATTTCCCGAATGCGATGATCGCGCGCAAAGCTGCACCGGCATTGGCTTCCGGATGTAGCATTATTATCAAACCGGCGCCGGAAACCCCGTTATCCGCCCTTGCTTTAGCCGAACTGGCGGGACAAGCGGGAATCCCGAAAGGCGTATTTAATGTGATTCCGACCGCTCGCGCCGAAGAGGTGGGACAAGTGCTGACAGCCAGTGAAGATGTACGCAAATTGACTTTTACCGGTTCGACGAAGGTGGGCAAAATTCTGATGGCGCAATGTGCGGATACGGTGAAAAAGCTCAGTCTTGAATTAGGCGGCAATGCACCTTCCTTAGTATTTGACGATGCGGATTTGGATGTGGCGGTGGACGCGGTGATTGCTTCAAAATTCCGTAATTCGGGACAAACCTGTGTATGTACCAACCGGATTTATGTGCAAAAAGGCATTTATCGCGCCTTTGCCGATCGATTGACGGAAAAAGTGCGGTCGTTTTCCGTGGGGAATTTTACCCAACCGACGGCGGATATCGGGCCGCTGATTAATGAAAACGCTGTGCGCAAAATAGAAAGTCATATTGCCGATGCGTTGAATAAAGGCGCCAAAGTTACTTTAGGCGGTAAACGTCATTCGTTGAGCGGTACGTTTTTTGAACCGACGATTTTGGAAAATGTCAGCCAAGATATGTTGGTATGCCATGAAGAAACCTTCGCTCCTCTCGCCGCATTGATTCCGTTTGCAACGGAGCAAGAAGGCATCGCTCTTGCCAATGACAGCGAGTTCGGTTTGGCGGCATATTTATATACGCAGGATCTCAGCCGCATCTGGCGAGTCAGTGAAGCGTTGGAAACGGGATTGGTCGGTATTAACGAAGGCATCATCTCAACTGAAATCGCCCCTTTCGGCGGGGTGAAACAATCCGGTTTGGGGCGTGAAGGTTCCCGTCACGGATTGGATGAATTTATGGAAATCAAATATTTGTGTATGCGGGTTGAATGATCTTTCACCCAAACCTGTTTTTTCCGTTCTTAAATAAAGTGCGGTGATTTTTCGCGGTGTTTTTTTAACCCGTAAAACAAGTGAAAAATTAACTGCACTTTATATCTTTTAATCAGCAAATTTCATTTGAAGTTTCTCTTTATTGAATTAAATAGGGCGAAAAGACACGATTTTTTAGGGTAAGTTATTTCTCATCGCAAACCAACTTGTTAAAAATTTGTTTGTTTATTGTTCAAATTTGTTCCCGTTTTGTTTTTAATTAATTATTTTTTTGTAAAGCAAACGATTTGCATGTTGAGATCCGACCAGTTTAATATTGATTTTATTAGTTATTAAATAGCAAAATTATTCCGCTTTTATTAAAGGAGACAAATATGAAATATAACAAATATAAATTACTAAAATATTGCTTAGTCGGTTTTCCGTTTGTCGCTTTGACAAACGGAGCCAATGGAGCGGAATTAGGAGTGGGTGCAAATTTTGAACACAGCATCTATTATTCTAAGCATAAAACAATGACAAGTCCTTTTTTGGCACTTGATCTTTCGTTTGGTAATTTTTATATGCGAGGTGCGGCGGGAATTAGTGAAATCGGCTATGAACAACCTTTTACCGATAATTTCAGCGTATCGCTTTTTGTTAATCCGTTTGACGGGTTTCCGATTAAGGGAAAAGATTTATTATCCGGTTATCAAAGTATTCAAGAGCGAAAAACCCAATTTGCTTTCGGTTGGGGATTGGATTATAACTTGAACGGTTTATTCGGCTGGAAGGACACCTTTATTTCTATGGAAGGAAAGAGCGGAAAGCACGGTGCAAGCAGCAATGTGACGTTGGCGAAGTCTTTTGAAGTGACGAAAGATTGGACTGTTACGCCTTATATCGGCTCAAGTTATTATTCGTCCAAATATACGGATTATTACTTCGGGATTAAAAAATCGGAATTAGGCGGAAAGCTCACCGCGGTTTATAAACCTAAAGAAGCTTATGCCACCCATGTCGGTATTAATACGGATTATGCGTTTACGGATAATTTCGGTATGGGGCTGACTGTAGGTTGGGATAAATATTCTAAAGAAATTAAACAATCGCCTATTATTAAGCGGGATTCGCAACTTACTTCATCACTTAGTCTTTATTTTATATTTTAATCACTGACGCTTAAGGGGAATTAATAAATCTTAGAAAGAAGTTTTTATTAATTCCCCCGTTTTTATATGGTATTAAAATAATATTGCTCAATATTGTTTATTAAATTCTTATAAGCGGTTTATTTGATTTGGCAATAAGGAGATTGTTTTGAAAATTAAGAAATATATAAAATACGGATTGATTATTTTATCGGTCGGGATATTGTTTTTTTATTATTTCGGTGAGGAAGAACATTCTACGGAGATTACGTTTTCCGTCGTGAAAGGTGATGTACAGAAAACCGTGCTTGCCAGCGGGGCGTTACAGGCGGCGGAACAAGTGGATATCGGTGCGCAGGTGTCCGGGCAAATCAAGAGCATTTTAGTACAGGAAGGGCAGCGGGTTAAAAAAGGCGACTTGTTAGCGATCATCGATCCGCGTTTGGCGGAAACGGAATTAAAACTGGCAAAAGCCGAGTTGGAAAATGCGGAAGCCAATTTGGAAGCAAGACGCATTAATCTCAAACAACTTCAAGCGGATTGGGAACGCCATCAACGTTTGATGCAAACTCATGCCACGACCAAAAAGGAGACGGAAGAGGCAAAGAGCAGATTGGACGTTGCCAAGGCGGAAATTCGCATTGCGCAGAGCAATTTGGATAGCGCAAGAATCAAAGTGGAAAAAGCCGAAACAGAATTGGGTTATACGGAAATCCGTTCTCCTCTTGATGCCACGGTGATTTCCGTCTTCGCCCAAAGCGGGCAGACATTGGCGACGACCCAACAAGTGCCGGTGCTGATGAAACTGGCCGATATTGATACGATGAAAGTCAATGCAAAGGTGTCGGAAGCGGATGTTATTCATATACAAGCCGGTGCGCCGGTAGTGTTTACGTTATTGGGGGAACCGGGGTATCAATTTCACGGACAGCTTGATGCGGTCAAGCTGGCGCCCGTTCATATTACCGATGTGACGGAGAGCGCAAACAATGCGATTTATTATTATGCGACTTTCAAAGTGCCGAACCCGCAGCGAAAATTGCGTATTTCGATGACTGCCGCGGTGACGATCATATTGGATAAACGCGAGAACGTATTGACGATTCCTTTGTCGGCATTGGGCAGAATGATTGCGCAGGATCAGTATCATGTCACTGTGCTGCGTGCAAACGGCGAAAAAGAACAAGTGGCGGTAAAAATCGGGCTGAAAGACGAAGCGAAAGTAGAAATTCTCGAAGGGTTGGCGGAAGGCGATGAAGTCGTGTTGTCCGTCGGTGTAACGTCCGCATCCAATGATGCTGAAATTTATAGCATAGGATTATGATGAGACAGCCGTTAATCGAATTGAAAAATATCGCGCGCCGCTATCGCAACGGCAACACGGAAACAACAGTGTTGAAATCCGTTAATTTACAAATTTATGCGGGAGAAATGATCGCCATTGTAGGTGCTTCCGGTTCCGGTAAATCGACATTGATGAATATTCTGGGCGTGCTGGATACGGCGGACGGCGGTGAATATCTGTTTCGCGGTCGTAATATTGCCTCTTTATCGGGTGAAGAATTGGCGGAGCTGCGCTGCCATCATTTCGGCTTTGTTTTTCAGCGTTATCATCTGTTGCCGCATCTAAGTGCGGTAGGAAATGTGGAAATTCCTGCAATTTATTCGGCGGCGGATAAAGGCAGAAGAACCGAGCGGGCGAAAGAACTGCTGTGCCGTTTGGGGTTGGAGAAACAACTGGAAAATAAACCCTCGCAGCTTTCCGGCGGGCAGCAGCAACGGGTCAGTATCGCCCGCGCTTTAATGAACGGCGGTGAAATCATTTTAGCCGATGAACCGACGGGAGCGTTGGACAGCCAAAGCAGTCAGGAAGTATTGAATGTGCTGAAAGAGTTGAACCGTCAAGGGCATACGATTATTCTGATTACGCATGATATGAATATTGCGCAGAATGCAGACAGAATTATCAACATCAAAGACGGTGAAATTATTGCCGACAGCGGTTCCGCTATTCAGGCTAAACAACACGTTGAAATAGAAAGGAAAAAGCAAAAGGTGAAGAGTTGGTTTGCGTCACTGCGTCGTTATAACGAATCCTTTATAATGGCATTCAGTATGATGCGCGCTCATAAAATCAGAACCTTTTTGACGATGTTGGGGATTATTATCGGCATTGCCGCTGTTGTGTGCGTAGTAGCGCTAGGAGAGGGAACGAAGAATAAAGTTTTGAATGAATTCAGTTCCTTAGGCAGTAATACGATAGATATTTTCCCCGGTAAAAACTGGGGCGATACGGAAGCTTATAGGATTCAAACGTTAAACGCCGGCGACGTGAACTTGTTGCGCCAACAACCTTATGTGAAGGGCGCTACCCCGAATTTGGCGTTGGAATTGTCCGTGCGTTTTTTAAATAAAACCGTTAATGCGACGGTAAACGGCGTCAGTCAGGATTTCTTTATGCTAAGGAATTATAAATTGCTGAGCGGTCGGGTGTTTAACCGACAGGATACGGAAACCAGTCAGGCGGTTGGTGTGATTGATAAAAAATCGCGGGAAGTGATTTTCGGTGCGGAAGCGGCGGAAGGTAAAACGGTTTTTATCGGTGATGTGCCTATTTCGATTATCGGCGTAGTAGAAGCCTCTTCTCAAGTTACGGAAGGACAGCGCGCTACAATTTGGTTGCCGTATAATACGATGGCGGCACGTTTGCGCAATCAGTCCTATTTCCAACAAATTACCGTGCAGTTGAAAGAAAATATTTCGCCGACGTTCGCAGACGGTGCGATTGTGGATCTGTTAACCGCCAAACACGGCAGAAAAGATTTTTTTACTTTCAGCAGCAGTAAATTTTTACAGTCACTTAACCGAACGACGCAGGCATTGACTTTGATGATCTCTTCAATCGCTTTTATTTCACTGGTGGTCGGCGGCATTGGAGTAATGAATATCATGTTGGTTTCGGTGATTGAACGAACCAAAGAAATCGGCATTCGCATCGCGGTGGGCGCAAAGGAAAAAGATATATTGCATCAGTTTCTGATCGAATCCGCAGCGGTCAGTTTGATCGGCGGAGTTATCGGCGTGTTGTTATCCTTGTTGTTCGGCTCGGTTTTCTCGTTATTGACCGACAGCATCAAAATGCAATTTACTTTTTCATCATTTTTTATTGCATTTTTATGTTCATCATTGATTGGTATCATTTTCGGCTATTTTCCCGCCCGCAACGCGGCGCGCTTAAAACCGGTAGATGCGTTATCAAGGGAATGATTAAAAAAACGATGCTTTTTTTGACCGCACTTTAAGCGGGAACCGGTGTGATAAACCCCGTATTGGGGAAGCGGTTTTCAGCTGCGGGTAAAATAACCCGCAGCTGACATTAGAATTTATAACTCTTTTTATCCAAACCGTATTTTTTCATGCGTAGATATAATTTTTTACGCGGGATATTGAGATAAGCCGCCGCTTCATTGACTTTGCCTTGGTGAAGTGCCAAGGCATCTTCAATAATCTGTTTTTCATATTTGGAAATCTGTTCGTCCAGCGGGTTGACGGATTCCGTATTCAGCGGCGGCGTTGTCGGAACGGAAGAAGCTAAGCCGATGGCATACAGTTCGGCAAAACCTACCAACTCGGTGACATTGCCTTTCCATTCTTTATTCAATAAGTTATGGATAAATTTTTTATCCGGATGAATGTTTTCTTTATGTAATCTCATGCAGGTTTTTTGTACATAATGGATAAATATATCGGCGATATCGCTGCTGTGTTTATTCAGCGGTAGCATCTCTATTTGCGTGTAGATAAATAAATAATACAGTTCCGAGCTGCTGAGCTGGCGGCGGATTAACTCAGGCAACGAAATATCACTGATGATAATCAGGCGGAATTTGTTTTCGTCGTTATGTAACAGATTGATCAGATGTTGTTGTTCGATGGCGGAAAGATTGTGAATATTTTTAAGCACTAAGGTGCCGCCGTCGGTTTGTTTGATGAAATGCTCAATCGGCGAATTGCCGTTTTCCGAGCATTCATAAGTAACGAAAGGCGCCTGATTGCGCTTACTCAGTTTATGCAGATAGGTGGCGGCCAAATGACGACCGGTGCCGATTTCTCCCCAGAGGAAAACGGGAAGATTGGAGTCGGCGAGTTTCTGTAACCGATTGCGTAAAGAACAAATCCAATCGCTATTGCCGATAAAAATTTCATTCAATTTTTGCCGTTGCCATTGACGGTTTTCAATTACAGCGGTTCTTTTCGTCAATGCTTGACCGACTTGGGTTAACAGTTTTTCAGGAGTTATCGGTTTTTCCAAAAAATTCATCGCTCCTTTTTTGACGGCTTCTACCGCCATCGGCACATCGCCGTGTCCGGTGATCATAATTACGGGGAGTTGATTGTCGGTCTGAATAATATTCTCTAAAATGTCCAATCCCGATATAGCAGGCAGCAATACGTCGCAGATCACCACACCGTTCCAATCGTCAGGTATTTGTTCAACGATGTTAAGCGGTTCGGAAACACAGAAAACGGAATAACCTTCCTGTTCCAACAAATCCTGATAGGATTCCAAAATATCCGGATCATCATCGATTAAGAGAATATTGTATTGATCACTGAGCATATTGTTTTACCTTAAATTGTAAAATCACTAACGCATTATGCGTTAAGGTGGAAGCGATATAAAGTGTACCGCCGCATTGTTTCATGATGGATGAACTAATGGATAAGCCCAACCCCAGATGAATGGATTTGCTGCTGGAAAAAGGCTGTAATAATTTATCGGTTAACGGCCAACCCTCACCGTTATCGGAAATCCAAAGGCAGATTTTTTCTTCGGATTGTGCCTGAATTTCAATTTTTATTTGCGGTGCTTCTTTGCCACAGGCTTCCAGTGAGTTAAGGAATAGATTAACGAATACTTGCTCTACCAACACTTCTTCGCCCGATATATAAGGCAACTCGGGTGGAATATGCAGTCGGGCTTTGAGGTTTCTGTGTTTGGATTCCAGCAAGTCCCAAGCGTTTTGAATACATTCGCACAGATTAACTTGTTGTAGTTTATTAGAACCCTGACGGGAAAAATGGCGCAATCTTTTAACGATTACAGCGGTGCGATCAATTAAATGTTCGATTTTTTCCAAATAATTTAGCACCGATTCGTTGTTTTGTTTTTGTAGTGCTTTTTTCGCACTGAATATGTAGGCATTCATGGCGTTTAACGGTTGGGTGATTTCGTGATTAATTGAGGTCAATGTTTGTCCGACTACCGCCAGTTTAGCCGCTTGAATCAGCTCGTTTTGCGTATTAATCAGTTCATTTTGGATTTTTATCCGATCCTGAATTTCCGATGAAAGCGTTTCGTTTCTTAATTTTAGTTCATTGTTTTTTTTGTTCATGGCAAAAGAAAAAAGACGCAACAATTTGGCAATCCGTCCTAATTCATCGTTGCCGTAAACGGCTATTCTGACGTTGTTTTCCCCGTTAATTAGGCGTACTACGGATTGATTTAATAATTGAAACCGTTTCAATAAGCGCAGGCGAATATAAAAGAAGTTAATGCTGATCACGAAAATAAACACCAGCAACATGGCGGATAAGATGATGATACCGTTGATTTTGGTGCTTTTATCAATGATGTTGTGCAGTAGTTGCAGTTGTTTCTTACTATTTCCGACCTGCATAGTAATCCGACTTCGCAGTTCGTGCAAAAGGGAGTCGTTGTCGTCAATCAGCTGCCGTTGTGCGATATCCAGTTGTTTTTTTCGTTCCAGTAAGTAAGGCAGTGCCTGTTTATCTAAACCGATGGCAAGCAGTTCGTCCATAATCTGTTTGATGGTATAAATGGAAGAATGAGGAGCAATGAGATCGATTTTTTGTTTGATAAGACGCGCCGAATAATTCAGAAAGTTATCCAACATTATCTCGGAAAGGGCGGAGGTGCGATTAATCTGCGCCTTTAATTCGGAAACGATTTGTTCTTCATAACCAATAAAATCATAGACATTTAATAACTCTTGTTGCCGTTTTTTCAATAATTCGATTTGGTTTATATTGTGCGGATTTTGTGCGATATGATTGGCCAAAGTGGATTGTTGCCAGCTGATTTCCTGCAACAAGGCGATAAATTCACTGTGAAAATCATTATGCAGCCAATTGATTTCAGTCAGTGTTTTATGAAGTTCGCCATCGTATTTCAGGTGTTCTTCAATATTTTCGGACAATGTCGCCAAAAGTGCGGTCTGTTTTTGCAACGTTTTGAGTAGGCTCTCATCAGAATCGGTATTCAGTTCGTTAACGGCTGTTTTTAAGGCATCCAGTAGGGATTGGGTATGATTTTGCCACTCGATTCTGTCATTGGTATTTTTAATCTCGGTTAAACGGGCAAAGGCGTTTTCCAACAAATTGATTTGTTCTTCCGTACGGAAGGCCGCTTGAACTTTCGGAAAATTTTGATCGATAGCATAGACGATTTCCGTCCGTTGCTGCTGCCAAGTATATAAACCGATAGCGCCGATAAACAGGCAGAAAAAAGCGCTGAGGGCAAAAGAAAGCTGTAGTCCCGTGCTGATATCCAAGCGATTAAACCATTTCTTCTTTATTTTTTTCATAGTTTTTCCAAGGCGTTAATAAAGGCGGCTTGTTGCGATATAAAGAACTGTTGCCACTTTAACAGTTCTTCATTCGGGTTAAAGTGTTTTAAATATTCTTCGTCAGTCGCCTGCTGTTCACTGATGGGAACGGCATTAAGTATTTCTCTTAATTCGGTTAACACTTTCCCGTGTTGCTGTTCTTTTTGATAAAGCATCTGCCAGTTTTGTTGGATTTGGCTTAAACGGTAAATAATCTGATGTTCAAAAAACAGTTTGAGTACCGCTTGTCTTTTTAATAATAATTGGTAATCGATTTGCGGCTGGTGAAATAAAAACTGTTGGGTTTGGTAGATCGGGTGAGTGGAAGGCAGCGGCATAATCGGATATTTTCCCATTTTGCCGTCATATAATGCGGTTTGTCCCGCGTCGCTTAACAGGAAGCGGATAAATGCCGTCGCTTGTTTGGAGTTGTTATTGTTTGCCGTAATTGCAATAAATGTAGGAGATACCGGAAAATCGGGGAAGTATTTAAAAACAAGCGTTGATGAACCGACTTCCGCCTTGCCGCTGACTAAGTTGGCGTAATTATCAATAGTAATGCCTGCTGCGCCTAAATCAGCCTGAATTTTATCGGCAACGCCGAAACTACGCGAGGAAATCGTGCCGACATTCGCCATCACTTGATTAATTAATGCCCAACCTTTTTGCCAGCCTTTTTTCTGTAAGAGGGCTTCGATCATAATATGGGTTGTATCTGAACGGGTTGGGCTACTGATAATCACCAAACCGTGCAGATTGGGGGACATCAGTTCTTCCCAATCTGACGGAATATCGGTTTCCGCATTTTCCAATAAGGGAATGTTGGATAGGATGCCGTAACCGGATAATGAAAACGCGACAACATTATTTTTTAAAATGTCGGGAACGAATAGTTCGTTATGATTCAACGTATCTGGTAGTGGCGCCAATTTTTGCTTGTTTTGCAAATTATAAAACAGCATAGGGGACGAACTTAAAATCAGATCGATATCTTTGGCTTGTTCACCGGACAGTAACTGGGTTAAAGATGCGCTGGTTCGGTTTAAAGTTCTGAGCGGAAAGGCATCGGGTTGTTTGTTCCACACGTCAATTAAATGAGATAAGGCTACATTTGAAAAAGTGGTGCCGATAACCAGCTCGTTAGCGCTGATTCGTAACGGCAGCAATATTAAAGCGAACAATATGGTGAAGCGGTGACTCCGCAGTTTGAACAGTTCCATATACAGTCATCCTATTCCGAACATTTTCAATCTCAGTTTATAAATATTTCAACATAATTCAAATTCACCGATGTTTTTTTGTGATCTATTTCAAATAATTGAAATTTAATTTGTTTCGTTGAGCAGTCGCGTTTGTGTCAGGCACGTCACGCTTTCAAGCGCTAAGCTGAAAAACGATATGTAATGAGTTGAAATTGACCTTTGCATATCATTAATTTGGGTTATTTTTGACCCATTTAATCTGAATTCGGACGGCTTTTTTTTAGACGAAATTAGCGCTATCGTATCTTTAATCTTCACTATTCAGTGAAATGATTAACGCGTTGTAACAGGTTGGTTAATTTTTATATGAATAAATAAGGGCTTGATTATGAACAAAAAAATTGCTTCAACACTTATCGTTGCCGGATTGGCTTTGACTGTCGGCAGTATGGCTTATGCACAAGAAAAATTAATTGTTTATACCTCTATGAAGGAGTCGTTGATCGGTGCGCTAAAAACTAAATTCAACGAAAAACATCCCGATGTGGCAATGGACTATCAATCTGCCGGGGCCGGCAAATTAATGGCGAAAATTGCAGCGGAAAAAGAGTCCGGTCAAATTATGGCGGACGTTATTTGGACCAGTGAAGTGCCGGATTTCTTTAAAATGCAGAAAAACGGAATGTTGGAAACCTATGTTTCACCGGAAGTAGAGAATATTTTCAATCCGATTCCGAATTTTGACGGTTCATTTACGCCGATTCGCTTGGGAACCTTGGGGATTGCTTATAACACCCGTTTTGTGAAAAATGATCCGCCTGCCGAATGGGCCGATATTTTAGGCAAACCTTATCGCGGTGCATTCGGTATCGCAAATCCGGCACTGTCCGGCACTTCCTATATGAGCGTATCCTTGCTGAAGTCCGCTTTCGGTTGGGAGTTCTTTGAAAAAATGAAAGAAAATAAGGCGAAAGTGGGTAAAGGCTCCGGTCAGGTTATTGATGATACGGCTTCCGGTGACTTATTGGCATCTTTAGCGGTGGACTATATTACTAACGATAAAATCAGAAAAGGGGCTTCGCTCAAATTGGTTTATCCGAAAGAAATGTTGGTTATTCCGAGTCCGGCAGCTATTTTGAAAGGCACTAAAAACTTAAGTGCGGCGCAAAAATTCATTGATTTCTTGTTATCCGAAGATGCGCAAAAAATCATTGCGCACGAAGGTACCTTGCCGGTAAGAAAAGGCGTGACGACGGATCCTGCATTGGGAATGCCTTCTGCCGAAGAAGCAATGAAAAGGGCTATTCCGATCGATTATGAAAGCATCATGGCGGAAAAAGAAGATACAGTGAAGAAATTTGCTCAAATTCTTCAGGGGCGTAATTAAACGACAGGGAAGTGTGTTATGGCAACAATCACATTCGAGAACATTTCTAAAGCGTTCGGAACGAATGAAGTGTTGAAAAATTTATCGCTGGTTGTAGAAGACGGTGAATGTTTCACTTTATTGGGACCGTCCGGTTGCGGAAAAACAGTGTTACTACGACTTTTAGCGGGATTTGAAGTGCCTGATGCCGGAAGGATTTTAATTGATGACGTTGTAGTCAGCGATCCGGAGGAAAATATTGATATTCAACCCGATCAACGGGGATTGGGCGTAGTGTTTCAGGATTATGCGGTATGGCCGCATATGACGGTGTTCGATAACATTGCTTATCCGTTGAAGTTTAAAAATCTGGATAAAGAAACCCTTCGTTCGCAAGTAATGGACGTCGTCGAACTGGTGAATTTAACCGGTTTGGAACAACGATTGCCGTCGCAGTTATCCGGCGGGCAACAACAGCGTGTTGCACTTGCGCGCGCTTTGGTGGCGAAGCCGTCATTGATGTTGTTGGATGAGCCGTTAAACAATCTGGATGCTAATTTGCGTGAAGAAATGCGCTTTGAGATCAAAGAATTGCAGAAAAAATTGGGCATCACTATTATGTATGTTACTCACGATCAGGAAATTGCTTTGGCGATTTCCGATCGTCTGGCGATTATGGGAAAAGACGGTTCTATCCAGCAAATCGGCACGCCTTGGGAAATCTATGAAAAATCCGCGAATGAAACCGTGTTTAAATTTATGGGGTTAGCGAATTTTATTCCCGTCCGTTATGATCATGAACGGCATTTGGTCGGTAATGGCGGGCAAGCCATTCAATGGAAGAATCTTCCGCAGGTATCGGGTAAATTGGGTTGTCGTCCGTCTGATATTATTCTGTCTAAGCAAGGTTCGGGGTTACAAGGCAAAGTTGTGCGCGCAAGTTTCCTCGGCGCAGTGATGGATTATATGTTGGATATTGACGGCGTGATCCTGCGTACGGAAGTAGCGACCAATAAAGCTTTACAAAACGATTTAATATTTACCGAAGGTGAAAATTGTTATGTGAATTTTCACGACCTACTTTGGTTTTCTGATACAGCGGATTCAGTAAGGAGCTAAATATGGCGGTCGTTGTAAATAAAAATCCGTTTAATATTGCCAATGCGATTTTGGCATTATCTATCGGTATTCTTGTTATTGTAGTTGCCGTACCGGTCTTATTAATCTTCATTAATTCGTTTTGGGTGAACGGACAGTTTAATGTGACCGATGTGGTGAAAATCTTACAACAGGAAGAAACCTATGAAGCCTTGCTCAATTCGTTGTTTATTGCAGTAGGCGTTACCTTTATGAGTACTTGTATCGGGACTTTCTTCGCTTGGTTGGTAACTCGTACCGACTTGCCGTATAAAGGCTTTATGAAAGTGATGTTCCTTGTGCCGTTTATGTTGCCGTCCTTTATCGGTGCATTGGCGTGGAAAATGTTGCTTTCACCGCGTGCAGGTTATATAAACCAGTTTTTTATGGAAACGTTGGGATTTGAAGAGCCGGTTTTCAATATTTACAGTTATGGCGGTATTATGGCAGTGGAAACCATGTATCTGTTCCCGTTCGTGTTTATTCAGGTGTGCGGCGCTTTGGAACGTATGGATCCGACCCTAGAAGAATCCGCCCGTATTTCCGGTGCCAGTTTGTTTACTATTACGCGTAAAATCACTATCCCGTTGGTAATGCCGAGTATTGTATCCGGTGCGTTATTAATTATGCTTTACTCGATGGCGCATTTCGGTACGGTTGCAGTGTTGGGGGTTGAAAACGGTATCTTCAATATTCCGACCCTGATTTATGAACGAATCCACCAAAGTGCGGGTAGTTTTGAGGCTATTCGTACCGGTACCGTATTGGCTACGGTATTAGTGGTAACGGCGGCGCTGATTATTTGGTTACAAAACAAAGTATTAAACCGAGGACGTTTCCAAATTATCGCTGGTAAAAGTTTCCGTCCTGTCGAGGTAAAACTCAGAGGATTGAGAATGCCGTTATTGATTATCTGCTTACTCTATATCTGTTTTACTATCGTTTTACCAACGGTAACCATTTTCTTGGTAGGCGGCTTAAAAACGTATGGTTTGCCGATTACGATGGAAAATCTCACTTTGGATAACTACAAGTTTATTCTGTTTGAATGGCAGCTCACTAAAGATGCGATTCGCAACAGCGTGACCTTAGGTTTGGCGGCTGCGGTTATTACGATGTTTGCCGGGGTGATGATCTCTTATGTAATCGTTAAAATGCGGGTTAGAGGCAAAGGCATCCTTGAGTTTTTAGGTATGTTGCCGTTTTCCGTACCGGGTTCAGTCATTGCCTTAGGGGTGATTTTGGCGTGGAGCGGTAAATTCGGTATCAATCTGTATAACACCGTTTGGATCATTTTGATTGCGTATATCGCCCGCTATATGGCGTTCTCCCTAAAAGCCAACTCGGCGGCGTTGGAGCAGGTACACGATTCCTTGGTTGAAGCTGCTCGGGCTTGCGGTGCGAGTATGTGGCAATCCTTGAAAGATATTGTGATTCCGTTGGTTAGACCGGGCATGATCGCCGCATTCTTCCTTATTTTCTTACCGGCATTACGCGAATTAACCGTTTCGGTGATGTTGTACGGTCCGTCCACTCGCACCATCGGCGTGGCGATCTATACGTTGAATGAAGACGGTGAAACCGTTTATTCTGCGGCATTGGCCGGCATTGCGTTGATTATCATTGTGTTCGGGCAAACTATAATCAAACGCTATGCCGAGAAGAAAACCCAAAAATAGCCGAATGTTAAGGAGAATACAATGAGTTATATTCAACTACATAATGTAATGAAAAGATTCGGCGATGTTATCGCAATTCCCGATCTCAATCTTTCCATTGAAAAAGGGGAGTGTTTTTCCATGTTGGGTCCTTCCGGTTGCGGCAAAACCACCACCTTACGGATGGTTGCCGGATTTGAGGATCTGGATGCAGGAGAAATTAAAGTAGGTGATCGACTGCTTTCATCCAAGGCGAGCAATTACTATCTGCCGCCGGAAAAACGGAATTTCGGCATGGTGTTTCAGGCATTTGCTGTTTGGCCACATATGACTGTGTACGACAATGTAGCATTTCCGTTGACGTTGAAAAAACTGTCTAAACAGGAAATCGAAAAACGTACCACTGATGCGTTGCGTCATACCAATCTGCTTAATGTCGCGCAAAAAAGTCCGGATGATTTATCCGGCGGCGGTAAACAACGTGTGGCATTGGCGAGAGCCTTGGCGATCAATCCTGATGTGATGTTGCTGGATGAACCGCTATCCAGTTTGGATCCGCATTTGCGTGAAGAAATGCGTTTTGAAATCAAAGCATTGCAACGGAAGTTCGACTTTACCATTATTTATGTAACCCATGACCAATCGGAAGCCATGGCGCTGTCTGATCGGATTATGGTGATGAAAAAAGGGTTAATCGAACAAATTGATACGCCGTTAAACGTCTATAACAGTCCGGCTAATAAATTCGTTTTTAATTTCATTGGGTTATCCAATCAATTAGAAGTGACTTTATCCACACGGGGAATCAGTATTGAAAACTGTGAAGGCATATTCGACATTCAACCGTTACCGCCTGTGGAACTGATTCAACAAGGCAAAGCTATTTTGGCAAGTCGTCCGTCTGAAATTGAGTTTGTTACACAGGGCGGTATTCCCGGAGTAGTAAAACGTCGTTCTTATTTGGGCGAGGTGATCGATTACAGCATTCAGGTGGGAAATCAGGAAATCCGTGTACAAAAAGGTCGTCGTGATCCGCT
>JBHBXR010000073.1:0-3166 GCA_041795785.1 Mesocricetibacter sp. | reverse complement strand
AGGAAGTACCAACCACACTATTCATTTAATTGCGGTCGCTCGCGCCGCCGGTTTTATTTTAACTTGGCAAGATTTCTCACAATTATCGGAAGCCGTTCCGCTTTTAACCCGAATTTATCCAAACGGACCGGCCGATATTAATGATTTTCATCAAGCCGGTGGCGTTCCGTTATTGATGAAATTACTTGCCGAGCGCGGGTTAATTCATTTGGATGCTACGCCGATTTATGGCAGCATGCAGGATTATTGCAAAATTCCGACATTGAAAAACGATGAAATTGTTTATCACCCCATTGGGGACAGCTTAAATCCTGATGTCATTGCACCTCGCGGACAATATTTCAGCCCGCAAGGTGGACTGAAAATGGTTTCCGGTAATTTAGGCAGTGGCGTAATTAAAGTCAGCGCAGTAGAAAAAACGCATCAAAAATTGACCGCACTTGCTTTGGTATTTGAAGATCAAGACGAGGTTGTTCGTGCCTATCAAAACGGGCAGTTAAAACAAGATGCAGTAATTGTCGTGCGTAATAGCGGCCCGGCGGCACGCGGAATGCCGGAATTGCATAAACTTATGCCAATTTTAGGTAATGTGATGGAAGAAGGTTATCGAGTAATGCTGGTAACCGATGGACGTTTATCCGGCGCCTCGGGAAAAGTGCCGTCGATTATCCATATGAGCCCGGAATCAGTGAAAGGCGGACCGTTAGCGTTTATTCAAACCGGTGATATGGTTGAAATTGATGTTGAAAAAGGCACTATTCATTGCCTAGCCGATTTATCACAACGTTCAGCTTATCAACCCGATTTATCCGCCGCCTATTATCATAGTGGACGGGAACTTTTTGCGTTATTTAGAAAAAACGTTTCTTCTGCCCAAGAAGGCGCAACCGTTTTATTTTAATTTGAGGAAAAAATTATGCAGTGGAATTTATCACCCCAAGCGGTTTTTGCCGCTTCTCCCGTTGTACCGGTTATGGTTATCAAAAAATTGGAAGATGCTATTCCCATGGCGAATGCTTTATTGGCGGGAGGAATTTCTGTTTTTGAAATTACGTTACGCAGTCCGATTGCCGTTGAAGCCATCAAATTGATCAGCGAAACTTTTCCGCAAGCCTTAGTCGGTGCCGGTACGGTCATTTCAACGGAACAATACGACGAAGTAGTCAAAAATGGAGCAAAATTTGTTATTTCCCCGGGTGCAACCCCAAAATTATTACAACATGCTAAATCTCATTCGACTTGTTTAATTCCGGGAACAGCCACACCGTCGGAAATGATGCAAGCATTGGAATTAGGTTATGATCATCTCAAATTTTTCCCGGCGGAAGCCAATGGCGGGGCGAAAGCGCTTGGCGCCATCTCCGCACCGCTGCCTCAATTGACATTTTGCCCAACCGGAGGAATTTCGGCTAAAAACGTAGCGGAATACCTAGCTTTAAATTGCGTTGCCACTGTGGGCGGTTCATGGATGCTGCCGGCGGAGGCAATTGCAGAAAAAAATTGGTCGAAAATCACAGAATTAAGCCAAAGTGCGGTCAAATTAATTCAAGAATTGCGTCAAAAATAAATGAACAACTAAATAACAATCCGCATATGAAACATGCGGATTGTTATTCCTATACAGTTCGACTGAAAACGATCGCATCCAACAAATTAGATACCTCGCTTAAATTCACTTCAAACATTCCACTAATGCTTTAAACAACGGCGAATTTTGACGGCGGTTTGGATAGTAAAGATGGTAGCCTTCATAGCTAATCGCATGATCTTTTAAAACTTCTACCACTTCACCGCTTTCAAGCTCTTTCGCCATTCTATCTTTCGGCATTAACGCCAAACCTAAGTGCGACAGACAGGCTTTTTTCGCCAGAAAATTATTATTGACTACTAATCTTCCCGAAGGGGTAAATTTAATCACCTCTTTCGTTTCAGGCGAACGAAATTCCCACACGAAAATCCCTTCGGAAGTCGGCATTCGTACGCATAAACATTGATGCCGCGTTAAATCATTAACCGTTTGCGGCGTGCCGTGTTGCTCTAAATATTGCGGTGTCGCCGTTAACGCCATTTGCATATCCTCTGAAATCCGCACCGCAATCATATCTTGATCCACTTCTTTCCCCAAACGGATTCCCGCATCAAACCGCCCTGCGACGATATCGGTAAATTTCATATCGCTGATTAATTCCAATTTCACTTCTGGGTATTTTTGCAAAAATATCAATAGCTTATTCCAAATCGCATACAAAAAAGTGTGATCGGCGCCATTAATCCGCAATGTGCCGTTTAACGTATCGCGAAAAGTACTTAATGCATTGATGTTGTCTTCAATACTCTCAAATAATGGAAAAAAGCTGTTTGAAAAGCTGCTCGCCCGCTTCCGTCGTGGCTACGCTTCTTGTAGTACGGTTGAATAACTTGATTCTAAGCTGCTCTTCCAATTTTCGCATTGAATGGCTTAGCGCCGAAGTGGATACGCCCAAACGCGCCGCCGCTTTGGTAAAACTGCCTGTTTGTGCCACTATAATAAAACTGCGCAGTTCGTTCATATTTTCAATCATCTTATACCCTATTGATTATTGAATTTTGCTCAAGAGGCTATCAAAAAATCCCCCACTAATCAAAACAATCTTTATTCACTATAATGCATCCATCAAATCAAACAGGAGTAAAAATATGAAATCGGTAAAATTAAACAACGGAATTGACATGCCAATGGTCGGCTTTGGCGTCTTTCAAGTCAGCGACGAAGAAACAGAAAAAGCCGTATTAGAAGCCTTAAAAGCGGGCTATCGCTTATTAGACACCGCTGCCGTTTATGGCAACGAGGCAGGCGTTGGGCGTGCAATCAAGGCAAGCGGTATTCCACGCGAAGAAATTTTCGTTACGACAAAATTATGGATTCAACGTGAAAACGGCTACGAAAACAGCAAAAAAGCGTTGGAAGATTCATTAAATCGACTAGGCTTAGATTATGTAGATTTATATTTAATGCACCAACCTTTCGGCGACGTGCACGAGCAATGGCGAGCCATGGAAGATTTATATAAAGCCGGCAAAACCCGCGCTATCGGCGTATGCAATTTCCATACGGACAGAATAATGGATTTAATCACTTGCCACGAGATCGTGCCGGCGGTAAACCAAATCGAAACCCATCCGTTCT
>JBHBXR010000072.1:0-2612 GCA_041795785.1 Mesocricetibacter sp. | reverse complement strand
CCCCTTAAAGTTCTAAGTTATCACTCAGCGAGATAAAATGACGGAATAAGATTATGGCTGGTATATTCGCTACCATATTCTATTTTGTGCAATAGCTGCATAATATTGGAAAACAATGAAAAAATTGACCGCACTTTTGAAAGTGCGGTCGGTTTTTTTAACGTTTTTTAATTGGCGATGCCTTTGTGTCTTAATAGCGCATCCAAGGTCGGTTTGCGACCGCGAAAGCGTTCGAACAACACCATCGGTTCTTCCGAGCCGCCGCGGGTGAGGATTTCATCTAAGAAAGATTTACCGGTCTGCGCATTGAAAATGCCTTCTTCTTCAAAACGGGAATAAGCGTCGGCGGATAGCACTTCCGCCCATAAATAGCTGTAATAGCCCGCTGCGTAGCCGCCGGCGAAAATATGGCTGAAGCTGTGCGGTGAGCGCGCCCATTCTACGCCTTTGATCACGGCAACCTGATCTTTCACCGCATTCAGCGTATCTAAAATTTGGTTCGGTTGATTTTCCTGATAAGTGTGATGCAAACGGAAATCGAATAAACCGAATTCCAGTTGACGCAACACGAACATCGCCGCTTGGAAATTTTTCGCTTTGAGTAATTGAGTCAGTTTTTCTTTCGGCAAGGGTTCGCCGCTTTGATAGTGACCGGAGATGAATTTTAAGGCTTCTTCTTCCCAACACCAATTTTCTAGGAATTGACTCGGTAATTCCACGGCATCCCAAGGCACACCGTTGATTCCGGCAACATCGCCGATGTCGATTTGAGTCAGCATATGATGAATGCCGTGCCCGAATTCGTGAAAGAGGGTAGTGACTTCATCATGGGTAAACAGCGCAGGCTGATCACCAATCGGGGCGTTGAAGTTGCAGGTTAAATAAGCCACCGGCTTTTGCAATGAGCCGTCCGCTTTGCGTTTGCGTCCGATACAGTCGTCCATCCAAGCGCCGCCGCGTTTGTTTTCACGGGCGTATAAATCCAAATAGAAACTGCCGCGTACTTCGTCTTTTTCATCAATTAAATCAAAGAAACGCACGTCTTTATGCCAAGTATCCACGCCGAAACGTTCTACCGCACGGATGTTAAAAATACGTTTAATCAGTTCGAATAAGCCTGAAATTACGCGATCTTCAGGGAAATAAGGGCGAAGCTCTTCATCATTAATGGAATATAAGGCTTGTTTTTGTTTTTCGCTGTAAAACGCGATGTCCCAAGGCTCAAGTGCGGTCAGATTAAATTCCGTTTTACAGAATTCTTTCAGTTCCGCTAATTCTTTTTCCCCTTGCGCTTTAGAGCGGGCAGCTAAGTTTTCCAAGAAATCCAATACTTGTTGCGGGTTTTCCGCCATTTTAGTGGCGAGAGAGAGTTCGGTGTAAGTGTTGAAACCGAGCAGTTTCGCCAGTTCGACGCGCAATGCCAAAATTTCTTCCATAATGGCGGTGTTGTCCCATTTGCCCGCATTCGGTCCCTGATCGGAAGCGCGGGTGACAAACGCTTGATACATTTCCGCGCGCAGCTCCGGGTTTTCACAGTATGTCATCACCGGCAGATAGCTTGGAATTTCAAGCGTGAAACGATAACCGCTTAATCCTTTGCTTTGAGCGGATTGCTGTGCCGCCTGCAATGCGCTTTCCGGCAAGCCTTTGAGCAGGTTTTCATCTTCAATGACTTTATCCCAGCCCATGGTGGCATCCAAGACGTTATTGCTGAATTGGGAACTCAGTTCGGATAAGCGGGAAACGATTTCGCCGTAACGCTTTTGCTGCGCTTTCGGTAAAGAAATACCGGATAATTTGAAATCGCGCAGATTGTTTTCAATCGCTTTTTTTTGCGCCTCGCTGTAACGGGCGAATTCCAAATTATTTTTCAGTTGTAAATAAGCGTTGTACAAACCTTTGTGCTGCCCGACCCAAGTGCCATATTCGGATAACAGCGGTAAGCAGGCTTGATAGGCTTCGCGCAGTTCGGGGCTGTTTTTTACCGAGTTTAAATGGCTGACCGGCGACCAAACGCGGCTCAGGCGGTCATTGACTTCCGCTAAAGTTTGGCAAAAGTTGTTCCAGTCTAAGTGCGGTTGTTTTAACACCTGTTCTACGGTGTCGCGGCATTGATTGATTAATTGTTCTATCGCCGGTTGAATGTGTTGCGGTTCGATTTTTGAAAATTGTGGTAACGCGGTATTTTCTAATAATGGGTTTGACATAAAGTCTCCTTAATTTATAAACGGTTCTATTGAAATTGGGGAACATTCTACAAAATCAAGATTGAAAAAGCGAAAAAATAGTAGATAATTGAGAACAGTTTTTATTTTAGACGATCATTAAATGAAATTTATCTACGCATTATTCGGTTTTATCTTTTTCGGTATCGGCGCGGCAGGCGTGATTTTACCGATGATGCCGGGCACATTGTTTCTTCTGTTGGCATTATTTTTCTTTACCAAAAGTTCGGATCGTTTACGCAATCGTTTTCTACAGAGCGAGATCTATAACAGTCATTTAAAAAGCTTCATTGAACAACGTGCGTTGAGCAAAAAATCGAAATTACGGATTTTGTGTTTTACTACCTTGATGCTATCCGTCGGATTCTATTTTGCTCCCGGTTTTAT
>JBHBXR010000071.1:0-16351 GCA_041795785.1 Mesocricetibacter sp. | reverse complement strand
GATCATTGTCACACTTTTGATTTAAAAATTATTTTTTTGTGATCTTGCTCACATTTTCAAAAAATTAACCTCAAAAAATAATGTGATCATTATCACAAATCAGAACGAAAAAATTTTTGCTTTTATATCGGCTGTGCTATTTTTGTTCACGCTAAACAGCCATTTTATTCATCGAGGTCTCATATGTTATCAGCAAATGCGAAAGTCAAAATCCAGAGTTTCGGACGCTTTTTGTCCAACATGGTAATGCCTAATATCGGGGCATTTATTGCGTGGGGTTTTATTACCGCACTTTTTATTCCGACCGGTTGGTTACCGAACGAAACGTTGGCGAAATTAGTCGGACCGATGATCACTTATTTGCTACCGCTATTAATCGGTTATACCGGCGGTAAATTAGTCGGCGGTGATCGCGGAGCGGTGGTCGGCGCCATTACCACAGCCGGTGTGATTGTGGGAACGGATATTCCGATGTTCTTAGGTGCGATGATCGCAGGGCCGACCGGCGGTTGGGCGATCAAAAAATTCGACCGTTGGGCGGACGGCAAAATCCCAAGCGGTTTCGAGATGTTGGTCAATAACTTCTCGTCCGGTATTATCGGGATGATTTTAGCCATTCTGTTCTTCTGGGTGGTGGGACCGATTGTCAAATCCCTTTCCGAAGTATTGGCTGCCGGTGTAGACGTGTTAGTACGCAACCATCTGTTGCCGCTTACCTCTATTTTTGTCGAGCCGGCGAAAATTCTGTTCTTAAATAACGCCATCAACCACGGTATTTTCTCACCGTTGGGTATCCAACAATCACAAGAAGTCGGTCAATCCGTATTCTTCTTAATTGAAGCGAATCCGGGCCCGGGCTTGGGCGTGCTATTGGCTTATATGTTGTTCGGCAGAGGTTCGGCGAAACAAACCTCGGGCGGTGCGGCAATTATCCACTTCTTCGGCGGTATTCACGAAATTTATTTCCCTTATGTGTTAATGAACCCGCGTTTATTACTTGCGGTGATTGCAGGCGGTATGTCAGGCGTATTCACTTTAGTGCTATTTAATGCCGGCTTACAAGCACCGGCTTCACCGGGATCCATCATTGCCGTGTTGGCGATGACGCCGAAAGCCTCATTTATGGGCGTGATTTTATCCGTGGTTATCTCTTGTGCGGTGTCTTTTACCATTGCCTCCTTCTTTGTGAAAATGCAAAAAGAAGAATCTTCCGGCACCTTGGAAGAAATGCAAGCGGCATCTAAAGCGATGAAAGCGGGTAATACAAGTCAAGAAGTCGTCAGCGATTATGTCGGTTTGAAAAAAATCTTCGTATCTTGCGATGCGGGTATGGGTTCCAGTGCCATGGGCGCCAGTATGCTGCGTAAAAAAATTAAAGACGCGGGATTACCGATTGATGTCGCCAACTGTGCAATCAATGACTTACCGGACGATGCCCGCGTGGTAATTACGCATAAAGACTTAACCTTACGCGCGAAAAAACAAGCACCGAACGCAATGCACTTCTCTCTACAAAACTTCTTGGATAACAAATTCTACGACAGTTTGGTTGCGGATTTAGTGGCGAACTTATCCGGTGAAAAAACGGTGAAAACAGAAGACGCGCAAGTGGAAGTCAACGGCACCAAATTCACTTTGACCCAAGAGCAAATCTTCTTAGGTTTGAAAGCGGAAGATAAAGATGCGGCAATCCGTTTTGCCGGCGAACAATTGGTAAAAGCGGGCTTTGTATTGCCAAGCTATGTGGATGCGATGTTCGAGCGTGAAAAACTGGTTTCAACCTATTTAGGCGAGGGCATTGCCGTTCCGCACGGCACCGTGGAAGCCAAAGATGCCGTTCTCAAAACCGGCGTAGTGGTATGCCAATATCCGGAAGGTGTGCGTTTCACTGACGAAGACGACGGCGTTGCCAAGCTGGTGATCGGTATCGCGGCAAAAAACAACGAACACGTTCAGGTTGTGGCGGCAATCACCAATGCGCTGGACAGTGAAGAAGCCATCGCCACCCTTACCTCCACTACGGATGTCAATAAAGTGTTGGAGCTGTTACGGGCGTAATACAAAATAAAAGGTGCGTATCGGCGCGCCTTTTTCTATCCTGCGGATAAAGCACGCCTTTGCCGGCGGGATTACCACAAAGAAAATGATAGTAAACCGTGAGTAGCCGAATACTCACGGTTTAACACACATCCGTAGAACACAAAGTGCGGTCAAAAATACGATCGTTTTTTAAAACCTATTTTGGAGAAACGCTTATGAAAGCATTACATTTCGGTGCGGGTAATATCGGCCGCGGATTTATCGGTAAATTATTGGCGGACAGCGGTGTTCAAGTCATCTTTGCCGACGTGAACGATACGGTAATTGATTTGCTCAAATCACAAGGCGGTTATAACGTTAAAATTGTCGGTGATTCCGTAAATACGGTGGAAACAGTATCCAATATCAGCGCAGTCAATTCCAAAGACGAAAATGCGCTGATTGCCTTATTTAACGAAGTGGATTTAGTCACCACGGCGGTGGGACCTAATGTATTGAAAATCATCTCCGCGACCATTGCCAAAGGTCTGACCGCCCGTTTTGCCGCCGGTAATAATAAGCCGTTGAATGTTATCGCTTGTGAAAATATGGTGCGTGGCACCACCTTTTTAAAAGAGCAAGTGTTCGCTCATTTATCCCCCGAATGGCAAACTAAGGCTGAACAATACGTCGGTTTTGTAGACAGCGCGGTAGATCGCATTGTGCCGCCGGTTCAAACGGACGAAAAGGATCCGTTACTGGTGACCGTTGAGGAATTCAGCGAATGGATTGTGGATCAAACCCAATTCAAAGGCGATATTCCGAAGATCAACGGAATGGAATTGACCGATAATCTGATGGCTTTCGTGGAACGTAAATTGTTCACGCTGAATACCGGTCATGCGGTTACCGCTTACTACGGTAAAGCGAAGGGCTATCAATGGGTGAAAGAAAGCATTGAAGACGAAAACGTCAAAGCCTTCGTTAAAGCGGTGATGCAGGAAAGCGGCGCCGTGTTAATTAAACGTTACGGCTTTGATCCGCAGGCTCATGCGGCTTATATTGAAAAAATCCTTAAACGTTTTGCCAATCCGTATTTGGCGGACGATGTGGATCGCGTAGGTCGCGAGCCGCTGCGCAAACTCAGCTATAACGACCGTTTGATCAAACCGTTGCGCGGAACATTGGAATACGGTTTGCCGAACGATAATCTGATTCGCGCCGTGGCGGTTGCTTTGTCTTATCGCAATGCAAAGGATCCGCAGGCATTGGAATTGGCGCAAGCGTTGCAACAGGACGTGGAAGCTGCCGTGCGTAAATATACCGAATTGCAGGACGAGGCGGTATTGAGTAAAATTTCGCAAACTTACCGTTCCCTGTAATCCGTTAAAAAGTGCGGTCATTTTTAACCGCACTTTCTGACTAATAAGGATATGTTGTGCTGTCAGAAGATCCTATTTATGAAAAACTAAACGAAGCCACTTCGATTCGCGGCTTTATCACGGCTTCCGTCGCTATTTTCGATGATGCGGTGGAAAAGCTCATCAATCGCGTATTCCGTAAAACCGATTTCGTGGTGAAATCGGTGATTGATTCGTTATTCGAAACGTCCGGCCCGCTTTCCGAACTGCCGATTCGTTTAAAGGTGCTGTTGGGGTTGGGCGTGATCAATCACGAGGCGTTTGAAGACATCAACAGTTTTATTAAACTGAAAGAAACCTTGAATAATGCGGAAAAAGAATATGATTTTTCCGATCCGATCGTGGCGGATTTTCTGCAATCCCTCCACCTGTTGCAAGACAAATCACTGTTACAATTCGAACCTGAAAGCGGCGATAAGGATTCGTTGCTCTATCAAGTGAAAGCGTTGCGCCGTGAAAAACTGATTCGTTCCTGCCTCAGCCTGACCATCACCGATATTTATCAACAATTACAAGTGGAAAGCCCGCTTTGATCACAGCCCTTGACTTTCGTTCCGTTTAGCCTCATCTTTAGCGCGACGATCAATAATTATAAGAAGGAAAATTATGAATTCGATTCAATATCTCGCCGGTACGGCACTGAGTTTATATATGATGATCTTAATGCTGCGGATGTGGTTTCAATACTGCCAAGCGGATTTCTACAATCCGATTTCGCAAGGCTTGGTACGCATCACCGATCCGGTATTAAACCCGTTGCGTAAAACCCTGCCTACCATTAAAAACATTGATTTATCCGCACCGGTTTTCGTTTTCGTACTCGGTTTTATCAAGTTGCCGCTGCTTTATATTTTAGGCGGCAGTTGGACGGCGGAAGCGGTCAGTCAAAATTGGGGCATTTATATGTTAATCGGCTTATTCAGCGTGTTGCATACCTTCGGGGAAATGCTGCTTTATATTATTTTCTTCGCCGCGATTTTAAGCTGGTTTAACCGCGGTAATGATTTGGTCAGCTATTTACTCTATCAACTCAGCGAACCCGTCTTGGCGCCGCTCAGAAAAATTCTGCCGAAAACCGGTATGTTCGATTTTTCACCGATGGCATTGGCATTTATTTTGTTGTTTGCCAATCATCTTATGTATGATTTGTTCCCTTTGCTGTGGGCATTGGTATAAAAACAAAAGTGCGGTCGGTTTTGCGGGAGTTTTTATGGCGGCATTAGAACAAAGCGAACAGGGCTTACGGTTGCGTATTTTATTGCAGCCGAAAGCCAGTAAAGATCACATTGTCGGCTTGCACGAAGACGAATTGAAAATCAGCATCACCGCTCCGCCCGTTGACGGACAGGCTAACGCGCATTTGTTGAAATATTTAAGCAAGCTGTTCAAAGTGCCGAAAAGCGCGATTGTATTGGAAAAAGGCGAATTAAACCGCCATAAACAAGTGTTTATTCCCGCTCCCAAAACCGTTCCGAATGAGATTCGGGTTTTGTTGACACAAGATTCGACGGCAACCTCACCCTAACCGGTTAAAGCGGATTATAACACCAACACAAACACCGATTTTTTCGTATTTAACCGAAACCCTCTGGCTTCCCATAATTCCCGTTGTTGTTGATCCTGTTCGACGATCAAACGGTTGGCTTGGGTAAAACGTACGAATTCTTTGGCTTTTTCAATCAAGGCGTTATAAATTTCCCCTTGATTTTTAACCTCTTGCACAAAAATATCGGTCAACTGCCAATAACGTTGTAATTGCAGGGAAGAAAGGCGGGGATAAAGCTGAACGAATCCGACTGCCTGTTGCCGTTCGTCGGTGGCAATAAAAATAATGCTTTCACTGAAACGGATGCGATTATGCAAAAAAGCCAATGTCCGCTCGGGATTCTCTTTCATGCCGTAACTCAAACGATATTGCTCAAATAAAGGCAGCAGAATATCCAAATTCCATTGTTCGGCTTTAAAAATCTTCATATTGATATAATTGATTACTTTTTATTAATTCTATACAGTAGATTGTAGCTTTTTAATCCGCAATAATCATCTAATATGCAAAAAATTTCCGAAAAAAACGGAAATTTACGCTAAAAATTTGTTATAGTAACCGCATTATTTTTATCAATTAAAACTATGGAGAAAACAAAATGGCACGTCGTCCTTTAGTTATGGGTAACTGGAAATTAAACGGTAGCAAAGCGTTCACAAAAGAATTAATTGCAGGTTTAAAACAAGAATTACATGGTGTAACCGGTTGTGATGTAGCAATCGCACCGCCGGTGATGTATTTGGCGGAAGCGGAAGCGGCGTTGAGCGGTTGCGGTTGCAGCTGCGGCGGTAAAAACCTGATTCAATTAGGCGCGCAAAACGTGGACGTTAACGTTCAAGGCGCATTTACCGGTGATATTTCAACGGCGATGTTAAAAGATTTCGGCGCGAAATATATTATTATCGGTCACTCCGAGCGTCGTACCTATCACAAAGAAAGCGATGAATTTATTGCGAAAAAATTCGGCGTACTGAAAGAAGCCGGCTTGGTGCCGGTATTGTGTATCGGTGAAAGCGAAGCGGAAAACGAAGCGGGCAAAACCGAAGAAGTATGCGCGCGTCAAATTGATGCGGTAATCAACGCGTTAGGCGTAGAAGCCTTCAACGGCGCGGTAATCGCATACGAGCCGATTTGGGCAATCGGTACCGGTAAATCCGCAACTCCTGCGCAAGCGCAAGCGGTACACGCATTTATCCGCGGTCATATCGCGAAAAAATCACAAGCGGTTGCCGATCAAGTGATTATTCAATACGGCGGCTCCGTAAACGATGCCAATGCGGCGGAATTATTCACCCAACCGGACATCGACGGCGCATTAGTAGGCGGTGCGTCCTTAAAAGCTCCTGCCTTTGCGGTTATCGTCAAAGCGGCAGCGCAAGCCAAAAGCTAATTTGCCTTAATCTTTATGAAAGAGCGGTCAATTTTTTGACCGTTTTTTCTTTCTTGATATACTACTAACGACATTTCCCTCTACTAATTTTTACTTGATTTTAATATGTGGCGTTTTCTTTATAATTTAACCATATATCTGTTACAGCCGATTGTGCTGTTGTTTATGTTATTACGCAGTTTCAAAGCGCCCAATTACCGTAAACGCATTGGTGAGCGTTACGGTTTTTATCAAGGACTGCAAGCGCCGCAACCGCACGGCATTGTGATCCACGCCGCCTCCGTAGGGGAAGTGATTGCCGCAACGCCGTTGGTACGTCGTATCCAAAAAGAATTTCCCGATTTGCCGATTACTATGACGACCGTCACGCCGACCGGCTCCGATCGGGTGAAAGCCGCGTTCGGCGACTCTGTCAGCCATTTCTATTTACCCTATGACTTGCCTGATGCGTTAAACCGTTTTATTCATTTTATTCGCCCTAAAGTCTGTATTGTGATTGAAACGGAAATCTGGCCGAACTTAATCCGTCAGCTGAATAAACGTAACATCCCTTTTATTATCGCCAATGCACGCCTATCGGCGCGTTCCGCCCGACGTTACGGCTGGATCAAAAACAAGCTGTATCGAATGTTTAATGAAATCGAGCTTATCGCGCCACAAGACGATATCAGTGGACAACGTTATTTGGATTTGGGGTATCAAGGCAACTTGATCCTGACGGGTAATATCAAATATGACCTTGTAATCACCGAAGAATTGTCGGCAAATATCCACAACCTTTATCAACAATGGCGGGCAAACCGTCCGGTTTGGATCGCCGCCAGCACTCACGAAGGGGAAGAAGAAATCATTCTGGAAGCGCACCGCACTTTATTGCAAAATCACCCCGATTTATTGCTGATTTTAGTGCCGCGTCATCCCGAACGCTTTAGTGCGGCAGCCGAATTAATCAAAAAGGCGGGCTTCTCCTATTGCCGCCGCAGTGAAAATATTGCCCCCGCTACGGACACGCAAGTGGTGTTGGGCGATACCATGGGCGAACTTATGCTGATGTATGGCATTTCCGATATTGCGTTTGTCGGCGGCAGTTTGGTGAAACACGGCGGGCATAATCCGTTGGAACCGCTTGCGTTTAAACTCCCCGTTATCAGCGGCAAACACACGTTTAATTTCCCCGAAGTATTTACCAAGTTGTTGGCGGTATACGGCGTACTTGAAATTAATTCGAATGCCGTCGCACTTTCCTCAGCGGTGGAAAAATTCCTCGGCTCGCCCGAATTGCGCGAACGCTATGGTAACGCCGGCTATGAAGTATTAATTGAAAATCGCGGCGCACTGCGACGTTTATTGGATTTATTGCGCCCTTATTTAATATCCCCAGCTAAAACGGAAAACACATAATGACAACTGTAATCTACCCCGGCACATTCGACCCAATTACCAATGGTCACTTAGACATTATCGAACGAAGTGCGGTGCTTTTTTCGCACGTTTTAGTCGCCGTCGCCGCCAGCCCGAATAAAAAACCGTTATTCACCTTGGCAGAACGGGTCGCACTCGCCGAACAATCCGTTGCGCATTTAACCAATGTCAGCGTGATCGGCTTTTCCGATTTATTGGCAAACGTGGTGAAACAGCACAATATCACGGCAATTATCCGTGGCATGCGCACTACTATGGATTTTGAATATGAATTACAGTTAGCGCATCTTAACCGCCAACTGACACAAGGTGTAGAAAGCCTGTTTCTGCCCTCCACAGAGCAATGGTCTTACGTTTCTTCCACCATCGTCAGAGAAATTTATCTGCACGGCGGCGATGTGACACAATTTGTGCCGCAAGCGGTCGCTCACGCCTTAAAAGCAAAAAACAAGGCGGATTAATTTCCGTCTTATCATTTATAGTACGACATATCAAACCAACGTATTCGGCTAAAAATATCCGCCACAGCAGACTAAAAAGACACATAACGTTATGTTTATAAATAATTTTTATGCAAATTGAGTGTGATTTATGGAATACTTAAAACGATACTCTATCTGCCATAGAGTAATAACTAATAAGAGCGCTAAACTTGAAATTTTTGGGAAACACTAACAAACGTTAACGTAATTAGAATGGCGGTGAGAGGGGGATTCGAACCCCCGATGCACTTTCGCACATACACGCTTTCCAGGCGTGCTCCTTCAACCACTCGGACATCTCACCGTGTAATCTTGTAAACAGGCCGCAACTATAAGAATTTACGCGGCTTTCGTCAAGTACTTTTTATTATTTATACCAAGAACTCATGTGCTTCGGCTATTTTTTAATCTTATCGTTTAATAACTCAGCTAATCTAAAAATAATCAACGAGATTTAAACGATTAAAGCCGTCTAAGCTAGAACATTGAGAAAATGAGAACTTCTCCCGAAAGGAAATCAAAGTGCGGTTAAAAAACTCGTTATTTTCCGACCGCACTTTGATCATTGTTTTATCATTCGGATACTAAAAGTCAAAACGTACACCGACTTTTGCGCCGTACTGATTTACTTTGGTATCTTCAAATTTTCCCAAACGGTTGTACTCAATACCGCCGTTTAAAGACCATTTAGGTGCAAATTCATATTGCGCACCGGCAACAACGCCATAACCGAATTTATTCTCCGTATGATCGACGAAATGCCCCGCACGGCTGTTCTCCACTTTGAATACGTTTTGCGTCAAACGTACGCCGGCATAAGGTTTAAGCGCGGAAGTCGTCGCAAAATCATATAATCCGGAAAAACCCAAACCGTAAGTTTTTGCAGAAATACGGTCACCTTTATCAATACCTTCAAACTTTCCATAATGGGTATAATCCATCGCCAAACGGAAGGTTCCCAAATCGTAACCCAAACTGATACGAGGATCTTTTTTAGTTTCATCCAATACGGAATAAGCGGAAAATTTTACTTTTGAATAACCTAAATCACCTTGAACATACCAGTTGGCTTGAACGCTTGTCGCTAACGTTAACGCACCTAATGCGACCACTAATGCTGTTTTTTTCATCGTCAAAACTCCTATCGTTTTAAATCTCTTTGAAATATAACATAATTATTAAACAAATTCACTTTAATTATATTATTCTCGCGCAAACAAACGCCCGTGGCATTTTCGACAAAAATACAATACGCCTTCACGTTGAATTTTATTATGCCGTCGAATGCTTAGTTGATGAATTTGACATCCGCACCAATAAACAAAAGTTTTCCCTTGCACGCTTTCCACATCAAATTGATGACAGGTATCCGCAGGCAAACCGAACAGTTGCGTCATCACCGCTTGCCATTCTTTACCGTGCGGTTTCACCCGCCCGAACACCTGATACACAATTAAATGCGCCAATTCATGCGGAACCACTTGATTAATAAACGCCGTATCATTTTCCAATAATAAAGTGCGGTTCAATTTTATTTCGTTTTGTTGCAAATACGCCACGCCGGCTTTGACGCCGCGTAGCCGATAATCCACATTCGGCATCGGAAAAGCGCGGTTAAAATGCTGTTCTGCCAACGCTAAACAAAGGCTTAGCTTGCGCTGTACTTGCATTTTGAGGTGACGAAAACGGGTATCCGAATGCATAAAAAAGCACGGAAAATCCGTGCTGTTCCTACTATTTTGAAATTATTTTAAACCTGCGGCAAGGCGCAATTCTTCCGCACGATCCACTTTTTCCCAAGGGAATTGTTCGCGCCCGAAATGCCCGTAAGCGGCGGTTTGGCGATAAATCGGCTGAATTAAATTCAACATTTTGATTAAACCGTAAGGACGTAAATCAAAGAACTCACGCACCACGTTTACCAGCACTTCATTGCTCACTTTGCCCGTACCGAACGTTTCGATCATAATGGAAGTCGGTTCGGCAACGCCAATCGCATAGGAAAGTTGAATTTCACAACGATCCGCCAATCCGGCGGCAACAATATTTTTCGCTACGTAACGCGCCGCATAAGCCGCCGAACGGTCAACTTTAGACGGATCCTTACCGGAAAACGCACCGCCGCCGTGACGCGCCGCACCGCCGTAAGTATCGACGATAATTTTACGTCCGGTTAAACCACAGTCTCCCATCGGCCCACCAATCACAAAGCGACCGGTCGGGTTAATAAAATATTTGGTGTCTTTTGATAACCATTCACTCGGCAGGACAGGTTTAATAATTTCTTCCATCACCCCTTCGTGAACCTGTTTTTGACTGACGCTGTCGCAATGCTGAGTAGATAACACAACCGCATCCACACCTACAATTTTATTGTTTTCATACTTTAACGTTACTTGGCTTTTCGCATCCGGACGCAACCAGTCTAATGTACCGTTTTTACGCACTAACGCTTGGCGTTCCATTAAACGGTGCGCATAAGTAATTGCCGCCGGCATTAACACTTCGGTTTCATTGGTGGCGTAGCCGAACATAATGCCCTGATCGCCTGCCCCTTGATCCAACGGATTTTCACGGTCAACCCCTTGATTAATATCGGAGGATTGTTTACCGATTGCATTCAACACCGCACAAGAATGACCGTCAAATCCCATATCCGAATGTCTGTAACCGATATCACAAATCACTTGGCGGGTTAAATTTTCAATATCCACCCATGCAGAAGTGGTAATTTCGCCGCCCACCAACGCCATACCGGTTTTTACATAGGTTTCGCACGCGACGCGGGCTTTCGGATCCTGTTTTAAAATTTCATCCAATACCGCATCGGAGATCTGATCGGCAATTTTATCCGGATGCCCTTCAGATACGGATTCAGAAGTAAACAAATATGATGACATAGTTTTCCCTTTTTTATTCATTTAGAAGTATAGACGGCTATAATACTCATTTTTGTTTAAAAGGCAAGCATTATATCGGTACAAAATAAAAAACAGCCGGTTAAAATTCCGACTGTTTTTAAGATTCATGCATTAACGAGAGCAAATTTCATTATCCACAAAGAAATACGCGATTTCCCGTTTGGCACTCTCCTGACTATCGGAACCGTGTACCGAATTATGCCGCTTACTCAGCGCAAAATCCCGTCGAATCGTGCCTTCCGCCGCAGTTTGCGGATCAGTACTACCGATTAAAGTGCGGTAATCTTTTACTGCGTTTTCTTTTTCCAAGACTAAGGCTACAATCGGCGCCGACATCATATATTCCACTAAATCGGTAAAAAATTCTTTCCCTTGATGCTCCGCATAAAATCCTTCCGCCTGTTCCTGAGTCAAACGTAGCATTTTCATTGCCAGCACGTTAAATCCCTGTTCTTCAAAACGGGTTAAAATTGCTCCGATTAAATTACGCTTTACCGCATCAGGTTTAATAATCGATAACGTCCTTTCTAATGTCATATCAAGCTCCTTTGCCGAGTAATAAATTTGCTATGGTTTGTACGCCGATTCCCGTTGCACCTGCCGCCCACAAGTCACTCGCCGATTTACGGAACGTGGCGGAACAATCGATATGCAACCAATTCTTTTGATAATCTTTGACGAAATGAGACAAAAATGCCGTCGCCGTACTCGCGCCCGCGCCCACCGGTACCGATCCCGTATTGGAAATGTCGGCAAAAGAAGAACTGATCTGTCCGCGATGAAATTCCTCAAACGGCAAACGCCAAAACGGTTCCTGTTCTATTTTAGCCGAAGCAAACAAATCCGCAATCAGTTGCTCATCCATTGAAAGCACAGAATGATAGTCGTTACCGACCGCCACTTTCGCCGCACCGGTTAAGGTCGCCGCATCAATAATAAACTGCGGATGTTGCTCATCCGCCTCAATTAATCCGTCCGCCAAAACCAAACGCCCTTCCGCATCGGTATTCATAATCTCGACGCTCACACCGTTGCGATAGCGGATAATATCGCCCAATTTAAACGCTTGTCCGCTGACCATATTCTCCGCGCAGCACAAATAAAGTTTGACGCGTTGATTCAAACCGCGCGCAATCGCCAGCCCCAACGCACCCGTTAATAAAGCGGCGCCGCCCATATCGGAACGCATGGTTTCCATGCCGTTACTCGGTTTAATGCTATAACCGCCGCTATCAAAGGTAATGCCTTTTCCCACTAGACAAGCCAAAACCGGCGCATCGGGATCGCCGCTTGGGTTAAAATCCAACTGCAACATTGCCGGTGGATTTGCCGAACCTTTTCCTACCTGCCAAATGCCCTGATAATTTTGCTCGCACAACGCGTCAGCGAAAACAATGCGAAAATCGACCGCACTTTTATCGTTATACTCTTCCGCCTGACGCACAATAAAATCCGCCGCACGTTGCGCCAATTCTTGCGGCGTAATCAAGGAAGAAGGCAAATTAATAATTTCGCGTACAAAATCACCGCATTGAATACGAGCCAACAATTCATTCTGCGCCTCTTCCTCCAAAACCGGAAACTCAACGGCGTAATCCTGTTTGGCGCTATAAAAGCCCTGATAAAATGCCCAACAGCTGTGCAAATCCCAATTATCGCCAATCAGTTCCACATCTTTAATACCCTGCCCGCGCAATTTACGCGCAGCTTTTTGCACTAAAGTGCGGTTATTTTTTTCATCGTTTTTTACATGAATAATTGCTTGTTCGGAAGAAAAACTCAGAACGGCATTTTTTCCCCACATTTCATCTGCGGGTTGGGAAGAGAGCGTGATTTGCATCGGCATAAGAATTCCTTATCTATGTAAATTAATAAGCGCCTTTACCTTTAACAACAACATTTGTCGTTTTGGCTAAGATCGTAATATCGTTCCATAATGACCAATTTTTAACATACCAAGAGTCTAAATATACTCTGGTAACATAATCCGTATCGCTACGACCGCTGATTTGCCATAGTCCGGTTAACCCCGGTCGTACCATATAATAATAAACCGTATCATCACCATAAAACCTCAATTCTTGACGAATTATCGGTCTCGGACCGACCAAACTCATTTCGCCTTTCAAAACGTTCCAAAGTTGCGGAAGTTCGTCCAAACTGGTCTTTCTCAAAAATCTTCCGATTGCGGTTACTCTGGGATCATTCTTTAACTTAAAGCTCTTCTCCCACTCTCGTTTAGCGTCCATATCCGTCTCTAAAAGTTGTTTCAACACTTCCGAAGAGTTCATTACCATGGTTCTGAATTTGTAGCAATGGAAAACTTTTCCGTTTCGACCGACTCGGATCTGACTATAAGTTGCACTGCCCCCGTCTTGGCGTATCTTAAAAAATAAATAAGCGAATAAAGGGGAAAACAACACTAAAAAAACAGCCGACAGCACAATGTCGAAAGTCCGTTTAATAATTCGTGAGGAACGTTTTGCCAAATTATTTTGAATTCGTAATACAATCGCTTCATAACTAAAAAAATGCGATATTTCAGCACCATACAAAGGAATGCCGGATAACGAGGGAACAACCGAGATATTACGGAAGCCATGACGGTTAAGTTTTCGGATCCAGCCTTCAACCAAATCGGTTTGCTCTTTTTCCAATGCGATAAAGACTTTTTTATATTTGGCAATGTTTTCCAATAACGTATCTTCGGAAATATATCCGATTTCATTCGGAAAAGTGATCGGAATGGTGCCGGAAGCAGAAATAAAGGCTTTTATGCTATAGCCCAAATAACTATCATTAGATATGGCGCGATATGCGGCTCGAGCATTTTCTCCGTTACCAATAATAACGCAATCTATCTTCCATAAATCCAATAATTGTAAACAGCGTTTAGACAAAATTCTGCCGAAAGGGAATAAAATAAAAGGAAATCCCCACACATAAGCCCAAGTGTAAATTGAAAAATTATTTCTAGTGGAAACAAGAAAGAAAAGATTCAAAAGCGCCGTTACAAAAAGGGTAATATAAATTTCCCTTAGTTCATCCCAAAACGGCTTCCGGTAAGTATAGTGTCGATAAACCGTCCAAAGCCATGCCACAACGCCTAGAGCCGATAATAAAAAGAGATTCAGGCGAATGACGGAATCTCTGATCTCATTTATATTTAAAGAAAAATCATCCGGTGTCGAAATATAATATGCAATAAAAACGGATAAAAACAACACCGCCATATCTGACATAACGAGAAATAACTTATTAAATTTAATAGCAATTTCTTTTTTATTTAACATTATTATTTTTCCAATAGCTTTTATGCATACTTAAAATATTTATTAATTTCTGTGGCAATCTAAACCACTGCATACCCAGTTTAAACCCTAGAAATTTGCATAATGGAGCATGCGATAACAAAAATGTCTTCTGGCGGTTCGTAGCAGACAATAACAAAATAAATCATATTATTTAAACACTAAAAATTTAGACGACAAAAAATTAATAGCCATCCCAACAACACTTCCAATAGCTACTCCAATGATAGGATTTTCAGCAACCAATCCAAAATAGTGAATGAGTAAATAATATGTTATTAAATTTGCGGCCCCACCAAAAAGCATACACCATAAGTAAAAGGCAAATTCTTTGAACAGACTAAGTTTATGATTCGCTTTGAAAGTAATATTTCTATTTAAGATCCAAGTTGCAAAAACCGCACAAACAAAAGATAGCCCTCTCCCCCAATAAAGCCCTAGAAAAGACTTAGAAAGATACAATATACCGGCATCCACTATAAACCCGATAGCGCCAACTATTCCAAATAAGAATAACTGGCGCAATAACATTAGCTTACTCCCCATCTTTAGTATTTAAATAAGATAAATACTTCAATTCATGACGAGCAATTGTAGTGCTATCTAATATTAATCCACAGAAAATTGATAAAATTGCAATAATCATTAGCGCTGAAGATAACACTGCCGTTGGCAATCTAGGCACTAACCCTGTTTGTAAATATTCAGTAAAAAGCGGAGCCGCAAAAAGTACTGAGAATAATGCGAATATTGCTCCAATAATACTGAAAAATGCAAGTGGTTTCTCTCGCATAAAAAGTTTGATTATAGTATAAAGAATCCGAATACCATCTTTATACGTTGACAATTTACTTTCTGATCCTTCAGGGCGCTCCGAATAGACCGTTTTTACTTCTCCATGAGGCATTCTTAATTCTAAGGCATGTACCGTCAACTCTGTTTCCGTCTCGAAACCTTTTGCCAAAGCTGGGAATGACTTCGCATAACGCCGTGAAAATGCTCGATAACCAGATAACATATCAGTAAATTCACCGCCAAAAATTTTAGCCACACTTCCTGTTAACATCTTATTACCAAATTGATGTCCCGGACGATAGGCTAATTTGGCAATTTCTGGATCAACTTCACGACAACCTACTACCATATCAAGATGTTCGTCAATAAGTTTATCCACTAGCTTATGCACCGCCTCAGCTTCATAAGTATTATCACCGTCAACCATAACATAAATATCGGCATCAACATCAGCAAACATTCTACGAACAACATTACCTTTTCCCTTACGTTTGACCTGAATAACCGTTGCACCGGCTCTTAATGCCTCTTCGGTTGTTTTATCTTTTGAATTATTATCAAATACATAAGCATCAATTTCCGGCATGGCTGTCTTAAAACGTGTCACTACATTATAAATAGTTACTTCTTCATTGTAGCAAGGTACGATTAGCGCTACTTTTTTATTACGGTATCTCATAGATAATCTCAAATTTTAATTAGGGGTTGAAGTAGATTAGCCCTAAATTCCACACTATTTTCTCAGAGTTTTAAGTTGCTCTTTTGATGTCCCAAAGTTAAACCGAAATTTACATTCCTTCAAGAATAATGGAAAACTTTTTCAGTCAATTCCATTATATTTTCGGAGTATCCTGTATAAACCCAACTGTCAGGTTTGATTTTCCTTGCTATAACAGGCATTAGCGTTTTTGATTTGGTATCATTGATGACCACAGTAAACACTCTTCCTTGTCGTTTCAATATCTCAAAAACAGCCACTTTTCCTGCCGCTCCACGACCTCGTTTTCCTTTACGATGTCCACCGAAATAGCTTTCATCCAACTC
>JBHBXR010000070.1:0-4653 GCA_041795785.1 Mesocricetibacter sp. | reverse complement strand
TTCCCTTGTTTTAATGCGCTTCCCACCACATAGCTGGTCATCATTTTGGTTAATGAGGCGGGATATTGGCGTTGATCCGGGTTGAGCGAAGCCAATACGGCGCCGGAATGATAATCCATTAAAATATAGGTCTGCGCGTTCAGTTGCGGTGGCGTGATACCGTATTGAACGTCTTGCGCCGAGGCGACAAAAGACACCGTGAATAATACGGCTGCCAGAGTCATTTTGCTTTTCTTAACAATGTTGGTAAGCATATTTGTCAAATCCTTCGATTAATTATAAGTGTAAACAATAAGCTGCTTTTCTTTGTCTATTTTACTTAAGGTATTTTTCAGTTTGTAAACGTCTGCTTTCGTGGCGATATTTCCTAAGTAAATTTCCAATCCTTTGCTGCTTTTTTTTACATTGCCGGTCATTTCTTTGGAGACTAATTTTTGCATCAGCTCATCGGCGTGCTGTTGGTTTTTCACGTTCATAATGCGTACCGTATAACTGTCGGAAACGCTCTGTTTTTTGACCGCACTTTGGTTGTCAGTCGAATTGACGACGGTGTTTTTAGTCGTTTTTTTCGTTACTTGGGCGGTTTTAACCGCATTGCCGTCCAACCGTTTGAGCGCTTCTTCCGTGCGTGCATATTTAGCGAGCGTAGGTACGGCGGCGCCTGAGATTTTGCCTTTATAGTCCACATGCAACGCTTCTACCCGAACTTTGGCAATTCCGGAGTTGAGCATACCGATTTCCTGCGCTGCAATTTTGGATAAATCAATAATGCGGGTTTTGACGAACGGTCCCCGATCATTGATTTTAACGATGACTTTGCGGTTGTTGCGTAAGTTCGTTACTACCGCATAAGATCCCAAAGGCAGGGTTTTATGGGCGGCGGTAAACTTAGTCGGGTGGTATATCTCCCCGTTTGCCGTCGCGTTTCCCGCCAAACTGTTGTGATAATAACTGGCGGTGCCTTCTCTGGCATAGTCTTTGGTATCACTGTGGGTGCGGGTGGTATAGCCGACACCGTTGATCATATAAGCGCCTTCTTTTTTTACTTCCGGTTGCGGTGCTAATTGCGGCCCTGCGATGCCGAACTGTTTTTTGGTTTCGGCATTGACATGGAATGAAGTCAATGCAATGAAAAAGGCTAACAGTAAATTGAATTTCATAAAGTCCGATTCTGAATTTGTCCTAAATATAGACTAAGATTGCTTAACTGCAAAATAGTTCCCGATGTTAGTGATTATGGGATAAGCGGGTTTTATGGGAATAAATCGACATAATCAAGCCAAACCCTGCCATAATCGTGACGAAAGAAGTTCCGCCGTAGCTAAACAGCGGTAACGGCACGCCGACAACCGGCAAAATGCCACTCACCATACCGATATTGACGAAGACATAAATAAAAAATATCAGTATTAATCCGCCGGTTAAAATACGACCGAAAGCGGTTTGTGCATTCACGCCGATGATTAAGCCGCGCACGACAATAAACAAGTAAATCAGCAATAACACGATCACCCCCGCCATACCGTGTTCTTCACTTAATACGGCGAAAATAAAATCCGTGTGCGGTTCCGGCAAAAATTCCAGTTGTGATTGCGTTCCTTGCATCCAACCTTTGCCGTACATTCCGCCGGAGCCGATGGCAATTTTCGATTGCAAAATGTGGTAGCCCGCACCAAGCGGATCTTTTTCCGGATCCAGCAACGTTAATACCCGAGTGCGTTGATAATCGTGCATCAGATACAACCACATAATCGGAATAAATGCCGCCAGACCGATCACGGCAATCAGAATCAGCCACCAGCTCATTCCGGCTAAGAACACGACAAAAATACCGGAGGCGCTGACTAAAATGGACGTACCCAAATCCGGTTGAATGGCAACCAATAAGGTCGGCACGATGATCATTATCAGGGCGATCAGGGTATCTTTTAAGGTCGGCGGCAGCGCCCGTTTTCCCAAGTAAACCGCTACCATCAACGGCACCGCCAGTTTTACGATCTCCGACGGTTGAAAACGGAACAGACCTAAATCTAGCCAACGTTGCGCACCTTTACTGGTAATACCGATTAAATCCACTAAAACCAACAGGATAATGCCTGCAATAAAAGTGTAGGGCGCAATTCGTTGGTAAAAACGCGGAGAAAACTGCGCCATGACAAACATCACGATAAACCCTAAAGCCACTTGAATGACGCGGCTTTGAAACATTTTTTCATTACCGCCGGAGGCGCTGTACAACACTAACAAGCCGTAACCGGAGATAGCGAGCAACCCTAATAACAACCAAAAATCAAGATGTAATTTTTGCCAAATTCTTAAGAATAAAGGTTTTTCTTCATTCATTATCGTATTACCTTCGCTTGATTTTCTGTTAAATTTTCGACCGCACTTTGTGAGTTGCCGAGTTGATTTCTCACTTGCGGTAAACGTTGATTCAAATAATAATCAAAAATTTGACGCACTACGGGAGCCGCATTACTTGAACCGCCACCGGCATTTTCTAAGATAATCGCCACCACAACTTGCGGGTTTTCATAAGGTGCGTAGGCAATAAACCAAGCGTGGTCGTGTAATTCCTTCTTTAGTTGTCCCGCATTATAAGTCTGATTTTCTTTTAAACTGAACACCTGTGCGGTGCCTGATTTACCTGCGGCAAAGTAATTGGCATCGGCAAAGGCTTTGCGCCCGGTACCTTCCGATGAATGAATCACGCCGTACATTCCGCGTTTGGCGATATCCCAATATTCTTTTTTCGGCGTAGTAATGTCCGGGTAATGACGCGGATCCTGATAAGGCTCCACTGTGTTGCCAATCATTTCTTTCATCAAATGCGGTGTATTGACTTTGCCGTTATTGACTAAGATGGTAGTGGCTTTTGCCAGTTGCAACGGCGTGGCAATCCAATAGCCTTGACCGATTCCCACCGGAATAGTGTCGCCTTGCAACCAAGCTTTTTTATATTTTTTCTGCTTCCATTCGCGCGTCGGCATAATACCGGCGGTTTCTTCTTGAATATCAATACCGGTCGGCATCCCGAAGCCGAATTGTTTCATCCATTCGGACAGACGGTCGATGCCCATTTTGTACGCTACTTGATAGAAATAGGTATCGGAAGATTCAATAATGGCTTTGTTTAAATTGGTATAGCCGTGCCCCGATTTTTTCCAGTCGCGATAGCGTTTGGTGGTATTCGGTAAAATCCAATAGCCGGGATCGAAAATTGTGGTGCCGGAAGTGATTTCGCCTTCCGTCAATGCCGCTACGCCGACAAAAGGTTTAACCGTTGAGGCGGGCGGATAGGCGCCTTGCGTTGCGCGACTGTATAACGGACGCGCCGGATCATCAAGCAGGCGTTTATACTCTCTGCCGGAAATACCGCCGACAAATAAATTGTTATCGTAGCTCGGAGTTGAAACCATCGCTAAAATGCTGCTGTCTTTCGGATCCATCACGACGACGGAACCTTTCTGACCGCTAATCAGATTGGCAATATAACGCTGCAATTCTAAATCAATGGTCAAATGAATGCTTTTTCCCGCAACGGGCGGTTGTTCGCTTAATTTGCGGATAACTCTGCCGCGGTTGTTGATTTCCACTTGTTCATAACCGGCAGTGCCGTGCAGCTGATCTTCATAATAACGTTCTATTCCCAGCTTGCCGATATCCGTTGTGCCGGCGTAATTGGCTTCTTTCTCGGTGTTTTTCAGGCGTTCGGCATCTTTATCGTTAATTTTCGCCACATAACCTAAAATATGCGTCAACGACTCGCCGTATAAATAATGGCGTTTGAAATAAGGACGCACGTCCAACGTCGGGTATTTATACTGATTGACGGCAAAACGGGCGATTTGTTCTTCGCTTAAATCCGGTTTGAGTAAAATCGGGGTATAACGCGACGAACGGCGACGTTCTTTTTTGAATTGTTCAATGTCTTCATCGGTTAATCCGACGATTTCTCTCAGTTCATCAAAAGTGCGGTCTAAATTTTCCACTTTTTCCGGTACGATGTATAGACCGAAGAAAGTCAGATTTTCCGCCAACAGATTGCCGTAACGGTCATAAATCAAGCCGCGGGTCGGCGGCACCGGTAATAATTTGATGCGGTTGCCGTTGGAACGGGTTTGATATTTATCGTAATCGACAATCTGTAGATGATATAAATTGGTGAGCAAAATTGCAGTCAATATCAATACTACGATAAAAGACACCAGCGCGCGACGTGCGAACAGGTTCCGCTCCGCTTTGGTATCGCGAATGGATTCGTACTGCGCGCTGATCAGCAACTTCTTTAACAGGCTCATGTTATTCTCTATGGTATGGGTGATTGGCGGTTAACGACCAAGCCCGATATAAACTTTCCGCCACCACTACGCGAACCAGCGGGTGGGGGAGGGTTAGCGGCGATAAAGACCAACTTTGTTCGGCGGCGGCTTTGCATTCGGGGGATAAACCTTCCGGTCCGCCGATTAACAAACAGACGTCGCGCCCGTCATTTTTCCAACTTTCCAACTGTTGCGCCAACTGTTCCGTCGTCCAAGCTTTACCCGGAATATCCAACGTGACGATTTTGCCTTTGCCGCAGGCCGCCAGCATCGCTTTGCCTTCCTGTTCCAAAATACGTTTGATATCCGCATTTTTACCGCGTTTGCCGGC
>JBHBXR010000069.1:0-2942 GCA_041795785.1 Mesocricetibacter sp. | reverse complement strand
GTTGTATTAAAAACATTACATATGTTTGAGGTGCCCTTCTATCTCGTCGGTTTATTTAAATACATTGCTAATGTATTTGAAGTCCACTTTTCCGCCACGATTTATATGGTAGCTTGCCAATTCGTTAAACAGGTCGGTAATATGCTCGCCTCTTCCATCGTCGGCAGCTGGTATGACAAATTCGGTTACCAAGATACCTATTTTATCTTGGGCTGTATTGCCCTTGCCTTTACCGTACTGTCTATTTTTACCCTCACAGGCAAAATGTCGATTAGCGAACGCTATCAACTCCAAAAACGGAACGTTCACGGTATTTAATGCTTCACACTGACACATTGAGAGGAATGTATGATGAATCAAGTTATTCGTTTAACCAGTCAAAAAAATGATCTGATTTTAGTCACCGATACCAATCCGCGTATCATTCATTGGGGGGCACGTCTGAATCAATTCGTCCCCGAAAGCGTTATCGGGTTGGAACCCGGTGTTACAAACGGCGGATTGGATATTTCGGTTCCGGTATCGCTTGCCAGTGAAAACGGGCGGGGTTATTTTGAGTCCAGCAGTATAGAAGGTCATCGTAACGGGCAAGATTGGGCACCGGTGTTTAATCAAACTCATGTCGAACAACATCATCAAACCGTAATTATTCGAAGCGTGGATGAACTCGCCGGTTTGGAATTTATCAGTGAATTTGAACTGGATGAAAAAACCTCCGTACTCAAAACCCGTAACAAACTTCGTAACCTCAAAGCGGAAAACTTCACGGTAAACCGTTTGGCCGTCACACTACCCTTACCGGAATATGCCGACGAAGTATGCAGTTTCTACGGACGTTGGGTACGAGAATTTCAACTCAACCGGCAAACCTTAAAGCATGGCGGGTTTATTCAAGAAAACCGTGTCGGACGCACTTCCCACGAATATCCGCCGAATATCATGATCGGCGAATCTGGTTTTAAGGAGCAAAGCGGTCAAGTATGGGGTTTCCACCTTGCTTGGAGCGGTAACCATCGTATACGTGCCGATATTGATATTCGTGGTCGTCGTACGGTACAGCTAGAAGCACTTTACTTCCCAGGTGAAATTCAACTTAAACAAAATGAAGAACTCGCAACACCTTGGGTATATACTACGTTTTCAGATAACGGATTAAACGGAATGAGCCAACAATTCCATCAATATCTCCGTGAACATATCGTGCGCTTTCCGAAACAACAAATGCGCCCTGTTCATCTCAATATTTGGGAAGGCGTGTATTTCGATCATCAACCGGATCATATTATCGCCATGGCAAAAGCCGCCGCAGAAATGGGGGTAGAACGCTTTATCATTGACGATGGTTGGTTTATCGGTCGTAACGATGATTTTGGCGGTTTGGGAGATTGGTATCTCGATGAAAATAAATACCCAAACGGCTTAACACCGATTATCCACGAAGTCAAAGCATTAGGCATGCAATTCGGGATTTGGGTCGAATTAGAAATGATCAATAAAAACAGCCAGCTTTACCGTCAACATCCCGACTGGATGCTTCAAATTGAGGGCTATGATCAACCTGAAGAGCGCAATCAAAATGTCTTAGATTTATGTAATCCGGAAGTATTTGATTATCTTGTCGAACGTATGGATTGGTTGCTCGGTAATCACGATATCGACTACATCAAATGGGATATGAACCGCCGAATCGTACAAGGCGCACATCACGGTCAAGCTTCCGTCACCAAACAAACGGAAGCCTTATATCGATTATGCGATGTGCTCTGTCAAAAATATCCTCATGTCGAATTCGAAGCCTGTGCATCCGGCGGCGGACGAATTGACTATGAAATATTAAAACGCGCTCAGCGTTTTTGGACCTCTGATGACAATGATGCGCTGGAACGTCAAGTCATTCAACGGGGCATGAGCTACTTTTATCCGCCTGAAATTATGGGCGCTCATATCGGTGGCTTCCATTGTCACACTACCTATCGTAAACTGGATGCCGGTTTTCGGGGGCTAACGGCGCTCTTCGGTCATATGGGGGTCGAATTGGATCCGGTGAAAGAAGGAGAAGCCGAACGCCAAAGTTTCCGTAAATACATTGCATTACACAAACAACTGCGTGATCTATTGCATAGCGGTGACGTGTTCCGCTTGGATCGCAAAGACCCCGCGTCATTGATTAACGGTGTTGTCAGTAAAGACAAATCGCAGGCGGTGGTTTTAATCAGCCAACTTGCCATGTCGGATTATTTGCAACAGGAACTGCTCCGTGTGCCTTATCTGGATGAGGCAAATTATGCGGTACAACTGTTAGATATGCCGCGTAACTATCAAGAAGGAAAATTCGGTCACTTAATGAAAAAACTGCCCGAATGGATGACAAAAGCCATTGCGGGAGAACCGGTGATCATAAACGGAAGCTGGCTGGCAACCTTGGGACTCGTTCTACCTAACCTCGATCCGGCTAGCGCCCTGTTACTCCGATTCCAACGAGTATAACCTACGTATGCGGTAAGATATTTGTAAAATTTAACAAATATCTTACCGCTTGTTTTATCTTTACCTACCATTTTAGCACTGACATTAGCCCAACATCATTTTTGTGAACTACTTCATAGAATGCACTTTAGAATTTAACTATACTATTACAGCTAGGAGGAATACGTAATGCTAAAAAAATTTGATATAAGTGATCACCCCCACCGCCGTTATAATCCATTGAAAGACGAGTGGGTTTTAGTTTCTCCACATCGAGCGAAACGTCCGTGGAGTGGTCAAGTGGATAAAGCGGCGGTTGAACAGCTGCCAAGCTATGATGAAAAGTGTTTTCTCTGCCCGACGAATACCCGTGTTTCAGGCGATGTAAATCCAGATTATCAAGGCACTTATGTGTTTGCTAACGATTTTGCCGCTTTGATGCAAGATACGCCAGATGCTCCGCCATCTGACAATCC
>JBHBXR010000068.1:0-3505 GCA_041795785.1 Mesocricetibacter sp. | reverse complement strand
GGGCATCATATACGCTTATTCCAATATGCCGACCGAACCGCTTCAGTCATTATTGGATGCCGGATATAAAGGAATCGTATCGGCGGGCGTCGGCAACGGTAACGTAAATGCCGCCAATTTGGCACTGCTGGAAAAAGCGGTCAAAGACGGTGTCACCGTAGTCCGCTCTTCCCGCGTTCCGACCGGTTATACCACGCGTGATGCGGAAGTGGACGACAGCAAATACGGCTTTAGCGCCTCCGGTACGCTTAATCCGCAAAAAGCGCGCGTTTTACTCCAACTGGCACTCACCCAAACTAAGGATCCGAAAGTTATTCAACAATACTTTAATGATTTCTAACGGATAATCACAACTAAAAGTGCGGTCGGAATTTTTACTGTTTTTCCGACCGCACTTATCGGCATTATTTGATGTCATTTATTTTTCCCTTTATTCAACCTTAAAAATAAGACAAAAATTTTTCATTTTGCGAGCGATATTCCAAAATTTATTTTCCATACTTCTTTTGTAATCTTAACCGCCTAAAATTAACTACATTCTCGTTTTCACATTGTTTTTTGTAGTGCCACAAGCTACAATTCAAATATCGCATGATTATTTCATTCAAACATAAAGGACTGGAACAATTTTATTTTACCGGCAGTACCGCCGGGATAATCGTTTCACATGCTACTAAACTGAAAAGAATTTTGGCACGTTTAAACAGTGCCAAAACGGCAAATGATATGAATATCCCCGGCTGGAATTTACATCCGTTAAACGGCTATTTGAAAAATCACTGGAGCGTAAAAGTCAATGCCAATTGGCGAGTGACGTTTAAAATAGAAAGCGGTCATGCCGAACTCGTTGATTATCAGGATTATCACTAGGAGATAAAAATGCCTATGCACGCCCCGCCCCATCCGGCGGAAATTATTAAAGAAGATATTTTGCCGGCTCTCGGTTTAAGTGTAACCGAAGCGGCAAAACAATTGGGAATTAACCGCGTCACGCTATCCCGTATATTAAACGGCAAATCCGCTATCAGTGCGGAAATGGCTATCCGTTTACACGCTTGGCTCGGCAAAGACAGCCCTAGCCCTGAAAGTTGGCTTCATCAGCAAGCGGATTATGATTTATGGATCGCCTCACAAAAAGAAAAACCTTTCGTTATTCCGGCTCATGTTCATAGTTAATACAAAAGTGCGGTCGGAATTTTTACCGTTTTTCCGACCGCACTTTTATTTTTAACAATACGTCAACCTTTCCGTATTATTGATAAAAAAACTACAAATTCAAACCGCACTTATCTACATTATTTGATGTCATTAATGCTACTCTGCACCCGTTTATCCGACACCGGATACTTCGTTCCCAGCTGTTGGGCAAACAAGCTCACGCGCAGTTCTTCGATCATATAGCGAATTTCCGCCGCCTCAGGCGAAATCGGTTTGGATTTCGGCAGTTTGGCGAGCAGTTGTTGGTAGGCTTGTTGGCATTGTTCTACGCGTAACATAGCGGCGCGATCGCGATTAATGTCTTGCGCCAGTTTGTCGATACGTTTATCAATCGCCTGCAAATAACGGTGTAAATCCGGCAAACGTTGATAGCCGCTTTTTTCCACAAAACCCGGGTAAATCAAGCCGGTGAGTTGGGATTTAATATCCGACAAGGCGAACGCCATGGTGAAATCCATTTTGCCCTTCAAACGTTTATTGATCTCAAAGGTCAAGGTCAACAATTTTTCCACCTGCAACGCCACATCCGCCGTCACATCATTCAGATTTTCACGCACAAAATCGCGCAGTTTTTCGAAATCCGTTTCGTTCCATACAAAACCGCCGAAGTCCGCAATCAGCTTATCCGTCGCACAAGCGATACAATCGTCAATCAGTTCCGCCACTTTGCCGAAGGGGGCAAAATACAAACCCAGTTTGGATTTATTCGGCAGTTTTTCATGCAGATATTTAATCGGCGACGGCACGTTTAACAACAATAAACGACGTAAACCCTGTTGCATCGCCACCGCTTGTTCGTATTCGGTTTCAAATAATTTAATGCCTACGGCATCTTTCTCATCGGTAATGGCAGGGAAGGCTTTTACCGTGAAACCGCGTTTTTTCTGCTCGAATACCTGCGGCAAGCTGTCAAAATTCCAAATATGAATACCGCTTTGCTCGATCCCGTCGTCCGCTACGGCGGAAATGCTTTCCTGCACCTGATCTTTTAATTGGAATTTCAAACTATCCAAATCCATACTCTCGGCAATTTTTTTGCCTTTATCGTCGATAACACGAAAGGTCATTTTTAAATGATTCGGAATTTGCGTCGGGTTCCATTCTTCCGGTGTCACTGTCACGCCCGTCATACGGCGAAATTCATAACACAGGGTTTCCAACAAGGGTTTGTTTAAATCCGTCACTCTGCCTAAAAACGCATCGGCATAATTCGGTGCAGGAACAAAATTACGGCGCAATGATTTCGGCAAGGATTTGATCAACGCCACAATCAGCTCGTGACGCAAACCCGGAATTTGCCAATCAAAACCCGTCATTTCCACTTGATTTAACAATGGTAACGGAATATGTACGGTCACACCGTCCGCATCGGTACCCGGTTCAAATTGATAGCTGAGTTTCAATTTCAAGTTGTTTTGGTGCCACCAATTCGGGAAATCCAGTTTACTCACTTGTTCGGCATCTTCATTGATTAAAAAAGATTTCTCAAAATTCAATAATTCGGGATCTTTTTTGACCGCACTTTTCCACCAGCTGTCGAAGTGTTTTTGCGATACCACATCGGCACCGATACGCTCGTCGTAAAATTCAAACAAGGTGCGTTCGTCCACTAAAATATCGCGACGACGGCTTTTGTGTTCCAGTTCTTCCACTTCTTTAACCAATCTTTGATTTTCAAAGAAGAATTTATGTTTGGTGTTCCAGTTGCCCTCCACTAAAGCGGACTGGATAAAGATCTCACGACTGACCGTCGGATCAATAGCACCGTAATTCACGGCACGCGCCGCTACAATCGGCACGCCGTATAAACTGACTTTTTCGTCCGCCAGTACGGCGCCTTGCGATTTCGACCACCGCGGTTCGGCATAGGATTTTTTCACTAAATGGGTGGCAAGCGGTTCGATCCATTCCGGCTTGATTTCGGCATTCATTCGTCCCCAAAGTTTGGAGGTTTCCACCAGTTCCGCCGCCATCACCCATTTTGGTTGTTTTTTAAACAATACGGAGTTCGGAAAAATGGCGAAGTGGGCGTTTCTGGCGCCTAGATATTGATGTTTTTCCGCTTCTTTCATACCGATATGGGAAAGCAATCCGCTTAAAAGTGCGGTGTGAATTTGTTGATATTTTGCCGGTTCGGAATTAATCGGCAAACCCATTTCGCGGATCGTTAAACGGATCTGATGATAAATATCCTGCCATTCGCGTACGCGCAGATAATTCAGATAATCTTTTTGACATAAACGACGGAACTGGTTTTTAGTCAATGTCTTTTGTTGTTCCTGAAGGT
>JBHBXR010000067.1:0-5966 GCA_041795785.1 Mesocricetibacter sp. | reverse complement strand
GCATTCATTACGCCATAAACTGCGGCGGCACCGCACATATCGTATTTCATTTCGTCCATTGCTTCCGCCGGTTTGAGAGAAATGCCGCCTGCATCAAAAGTTAGCCCTTTGCCGATCAATACGATAGGTTTGGCTTTCGGATTCGGATGATTTTTATATTCCATGACTGTTATGCAGGCTTCATTGTGCGAGCCGCGGGCAACGGCTAAATAAGCATTCATACTCAATGCATCCATTTCGCTTTCATCAATGACGGAAGTTTGTAAAAGTGCGGTGTGTTTTTCAAGTGTTTTCGCTTGTTCGGCGAGATACAGCGGATTACACACATTCGGCGGGCTGTTGGCAAGATCTTTGGCGTGTTTTACGCCTAAAGCCACGGCGTGCGCATGTTGAATCGCTTTTTTTGCTAAAGGAATTTCGGATTCCGCCACATTAAAGATCACTTTATGTAATTTGATTGAGTCACTTTCTTTTTTACTTTTAAACTTCTCAAAGAGATAAAAACTTTCTTCAATGATTTCGACGGCGAAGCGCACGTTCCAGTACAGATCACGATCCTTAATTTGAATATCGGTTAGGGCGTTAATAACTTGGTTTGCAGAAATGTTTTTGACGGTTTGAAAGGCTTTTTTGATAATGTCTTTGTATTGACGTACCGTTGTTTCATTGTGCTTGCCGCAACCGACTAAGACAATGCGTTCCGAACCGTTACGCAATACCAATGTTTGTCCGATTTTTCCCGTCATTTCCCCGCTTTTGACCAACTGATCGATTTGATCCTGTAACTGGGAATTTAGCTGTTTTGCGGTTGGAGACAGAATGTTATCTTCAAAGATAGCAGCTAAAATACATTCGTTTGATGTGGAGTGGATTATGCTTTTGGCTGAATATTTCATGGCTGGCGTCCTCAGATTTTTACTGTTTTTAACTGGAAAATAGGCTATTATACTTCGCGACGTTAAGTGTAAAGATAATACTTAAAGTAAAGATTTTTTAGTAAATTGCAAGTAAAAAATAGGCGATAACGTGATTTTAAGCAGATATTTAACCAAAGAAGTTTTTAAAAGTCAGACGGCAATTTTATTTATTCTGTTATTGATTTTTTTCTGTCAACAGCTTGTACGGGTATTGGGTTCCGCGGCAAACGGTAAAGTGCCGGCAGATTTAGTTCTTTCGCTATTGGGATTAGGTATGCCGACCATGGCTCAGTTGATGTTGCCGCTGTGCTTATTTATTGCGATTTTGTTGACGTTCGGACGTTTATACGCCGAGAGCGAAATCACCGTTATGCGCGCCTGCGGTGTCGGACAACGGATTTTAGTCAAAGTCGCTTTGGGGTTATCCGTTCTGACTGCTGCGCTGGCGGCTTACAATGCGCTTTGGATTTCTCCTTGGGCGGTGCAAAAACAAACCGCTGTGGTTGAAGACGCAAAAGCTAATCCGAATATGTCCGCCTTATCTTCCGGACAGTTTATGTCCTCAAATAACGGTGAATTTGTGTTATTTATCGACAGCATTCAGGGCGATCAAATCAATGACGTTTTTATGTTCCAAATGCAGCCGAAAGGAAATGTTAAGCCGTCCGTTATGGTAGCGGAAAAGGGGGAGCTTAAGGAACTGCCGAACGGCGATCAAATTTTGACCTTAGAAAACAGTCAGCGGATTGAAGGGACCGCATTATTACCCGATTTTCGAATTACACATTTTGAGGAATATCAGGCGTACTTAGGCTATCAATCCGGTCAAATCACCAGTACGGAAGCCGCCGTATTAAACCTGAATGAATTGTTACAGCGCACCGATTCCGCCAGTAAAGCGGAGTTGCATTGGCGTATTACGCTGATTTTAGCCGTGCCGATTATGGCGTTGCTGGCAGTACCGTTAAGTAAAGTGAATCCGCGTCAAGGACGTTTTGCCAAAATTGTGCCGGCGCTTTTGCTGTATTTGATTTATTTCCTTGCACAAAGCTCTCTGAAATCGGCAGGCGGAGCAGGGAAATTAGATGCATCGCTCTTCATGCCGTTGGTAAATATGTTCTTTTTTGCTTTGGCGGTGCTGTTAAACAGTTGGAACAGTGCTTTTATGTATAAAATTCGTCATTTATTTACACAGACAACAGCGGTGCGGGGATAGGTAACGAAAATGATGAATACACTAGATCGCTATATCGGTAAGAGTATTTTGGGGGCGATTTTCGCCACATTGCTGACATTGGTCGGTTTGTCCGCCATTATTAAATTCGTCGAACAATTCAGAAGCGTGGGGAAAGGCACTTATGATGTGATGCAGGCATCACTGTACACAGTGTTAACGATTCCTAAAGATATAGAAACGTTTTTCCCGATGGCGGCATTATTGGGCGCATTGATCGCATTAGGTAATTTGGCAAGTCGTAGTGAACTGATTGTGATGCAGGCTTCGGGTTTTTCACGGCTGAAAATCGGTTTTGCCGTGATGAAAACAGCGTTGCCTTTAGTTATTATCACGATGGTTATCGGCGAGTGGGGGATTCCGCAAACCGAACAATTCGCCCGCGATATGCGCGCAAAAGCCTTAGCCGGCGGTTCAATGCTTTCGGTTCGTAACGGAGTCTGGGCAAAAGACGGCAATGATTTTATCTATGTACGTGAAATTCAAGACAATAAGCAATTACGGGACGTGTATATTTACCGTTTTGACGATAATCGTCGCTTGAAGCAATTAAGCCATGCCAATCAAGCGGTGTTTGAAGATAATCAGTGGAAATTGCAACAAATCAATATTTCCGAGTTGTTTGAAAACGAAGTCAAAACAACCAATAAATTAAATGATGTTTGGAAGACCAATTTAACACCGGACAAATTGGGTATCGTTTCCTTACGTCCGACATCCCTTTCTATCACGGGATTATCCAACTATATTGTTTTTCTGAAAGAAACCGGACAGGATTCGAAAAAATTCGAATTAACTTATTGGCGTAAGTTATTCCAACCGCTTTCCGTGGGCGTTATGATGTTATTGGCACTATCCTTTATTTTCGGCCCCCTGCGTAGCGTCACCGCCGGTGCACGCATCGTCACCGGAATTTGCTTTGGTTTCTTGTTTTATGTAGTAAACGAAATTTTCGGTCCGCTCAGTTTGGTTTATAAAGTACCGCCGTTGTTCGGTGCCTTAATGCCGAGTATCCTGTTTTTAATTATTACTTGGTGGCTACTCAGTCGTAAACGCACTTAAAAATGCGAAAAAAACGACCGCACTTTTTGTCAATAAAGTAAATAAAAAAGTGCGGTCATAAATTTGAGTGTTTTATTTATGCTCGAACTGTCGAAATTTAAAGCGAATGAAACGAAAATAAAAATTTATACTTGCAACAAAATCAGATAACCGTATAATGCACCCACAAATTAATGCTGTTTATCTGTGTAGCCTGGGTGGCGGAATTGGTAGACGCATCTGATTCAAAATCAGACGCCTTCGGGTGTGCCGGTTCGAGTCCGGCCCTAGGCACCACCGATAAGCAGCATTAAATTCTTTAAATCTCCCCAAGATTTTAAACACATCTTAAAAATCCTTATAAATCATTGCATTATAAAAATGCAATTGTTTTTTGTTCGTTGTATTTTTCCTAAAAACTGCCCTTATTTACAAAAAATTTATCGTTTTTTATGATCTGTCACGATCGTAAAAACATAAATTTGCACCAAATTGCACCACGATTTGCACCAAAATTTAGGTAAAAAAATATGGCGACAATTTCAAAAAGAACAAACGGTTGGCGTGCTCAAGTGCGCCGAAAAGGCATTAGTAGATCAGCGACATTTCATAAAAAAATTGATGCGCAACAATGGGCGTTAAAAATCGAAACCGAAATCGACAGCGGCAAGTTTGACGTGCCGGATATGACATTTTCCGAATTGATAGATAAATATCTCAAAGAAGTGACTATCCATAAAAAAGGCGCACGCCATGAAACGTTGCGTTTGCTCCGCCTGTGCGACATGGATATCGGCAGCGTGAAGCTGATAAACTTGTCCGAAAATGATTTTATAAAATGGCGTGACGAACGTCTGAAAACAGTCAGCCCGGCGAGCGTACTGCGCGAATGGAACACATTATCCAATTTGATGAATATCGCGATTAACGAATGGAAATTTTTGAAAGTTAATCACTTAAAAAGTGTCAAGAAGCCTAAAACGCCGAAAGAACGCACCCGACGCTATTCTGACGAAGAAATCGAACGCCTTGTTTTCGTTTCCGGATATGATTTTTCGCATTTGCCGCTCACCGTGTTAAGCCGTGCCGGTGCTGCAATGTTATTCGCCATTGAAACGGCAATGCGTGCCGGCGAAATCTGCAATGCCACTTGGGACGACTATCATGCGGATAAACGCATTTTACATATCCCGACATCCAAAAACGGGCACGCCCGTAATGTGCCGTTATCTACGCAAGCGATAAAAATTATCAATCATCTTGCCCTTATCCGTGATGACAATGACGACCGTATTTTTAAACTTAATGCCGGCTCGCTTGATGCGTCTTTCCGCACGCTAAAAGAACGGGCGAATTTGCATAATGCGGATCTGCATTTTCATGATACGCGCCGCGAAGCTTTAAGTCGCTTATCTAAAAAAGTTGAAGTAATGACCTTGGCAAAAATCAGCGGGCACCGAGATATAAAAATTCTACTGAACACTTACTACGCGCCCGATATGTCGGAAGTGGCGAATTTGTTGGGGTAATAAAAAGGCGGTTTTAAACCGCCGTTTTTATTACCAATTCAGTAAACCAAGAAACCGTATAAATTAAAATAAGCATTACTCCCGTGACTGTTATATAAATAAATCCGACGTAGCAATAATGCGAAAATTTCGGAAATCGTGTTGATGTTATTGCGCATAAGCCAATGGACGTTAAATTTAATATCCACATTGTGATGATTAAATAAATCAGCGTCATTATTTACACCCCCTGTCGTCTGCGCATATAACGCACTACTTCACCGGCGAACCAGCGGCATTTATTAGACGACTTACGCGGATCACGTTGTGACGGCACGCGCACAGGCTTAGGGAAATAAACGTCGGATACCATCACTTGCACTTGACGCACGGTGAATTTGCAATATTCGGCAATGTCGTCCATGGTCCAAAGCTCCACGCTTTTTTCATCAATGCCGGTATATTTGTTTTGCTGTTGAGAAAGCAACAAATTTTCGACCGCACTTAATTTTTCGAGTAATTGTTCGTTGGTTATAGTTTGCATAAATCTTCTTCCTTTACAAATACACCATTAATCATTTTTCCCTTGCGGTCTTTTATTTGTTCCCAAGCTGCAGTAATACAATTTTCTAAGTTGGTATTCTCATTCAAAGCTATTTTATTTAAGAAGTAACTAATTTTATAAAATGTTTCATAAAATTTATTTAGATATGTATTTTCTTTATAAATTAATGCTGATGATAAATCACCTAAAATTTGTGATAATCTTATGCAAATAAATTCATTATTTTCCGTAGAAAATTCTGAATCTATATATCCTTGTTTCAAAGCATAATGATCTTCGTTTAGTTGCTTACACATAATTACAGTAACGACAAAACAATCTCCTATTCCATCTATAATTAAGTCTTTTTTATTTTTAGATATTCCCGCACACAATTCCCCGAATTCTTCCATAAGTTTTATAAATTGCTTATGTGGATTAGATCCGTTAATTAAATTTCTTTCTTCTGCCCAATGTTCAATTTTTTTAATTACGTCTTTCATTTTCTACCCTCATCTTTTAAGTTTCTTAATTTGCAAATGAACTTTCTTCCTTTATATGCTTCATAATTTAATCTATGGTCTATATTTATCTCTACTATATCCCCTTCGTAATTTTTCAATCCTTCACCCGTTAATTTTTTCCCATCTACAGTAACAGTATTGTTTTTAACTTTTCTTAAGCTCATTTTTAATTATTCCTTAATAATCAAAACCGTGATT
>JBHBXR010000066.1:0-4154 GCA_041795785.1 Mesocricetibacter sp. | reverse complement strand
GAACGGGATTGGCAAGCGGGCGAACAACATTGGTATGAAAACAGTCACAAATGGGAAGATTTTGCCCCTAAACTGGCATTTTTACCCGCCATCAAACGACGCAGACTGAGTGATTCCGCCCGTTTGTTTTTTGAAGCGGCTTGGGATTTAGTGGCGGATAATGCCGATATGCCCGTTGTATATGCGTCCGCTAACAGCGAGATCAACCGCAGTTTCGCTTTATGGCAGAGTTTGTTACAAGAAGGTGAGGTTTCACCTACCTCTTTCAGCTTATCGGTGCATAACGCATTAGTCGGACAATGGTCGGAATTTCGTCAGGTTAAGAATGAAACTACGGCGATCAGTGCGCGACGGGATAACCTTGAAACCGCATTAATGGAAGCTTATTTGTTGTTAAACGAAGGACATCAACAAGTGTTGGTAGTTGTGGCGGAATCGCCTTTGTATGCGCAATACAATGCTCGACCGGTAATGCGTCAGCCTTTTGCTTATGCTTTGGCAATGGTGGTGGAGAAAGGCGAGCAGTACCAATTAAAATTAACTGAAAATCCGACCGCACTTTTCTCCGATTTAGCGCAAGATAACGCCTTAAATTGGGTAAAAAACCAGTATTCGGCACAATCTCAATGGCTGAATGCGGCAAGCGGCGGAGGAATTTGGCAATGGCAGAAAAAATAGATTGGTTACGTCGGTTTCTAGCCACTTTATTCGGTTTTGTGTTGTTCGGTGTGGTTGGCGTATTGTTTAAAATCGTGCTTTATCCTTATACCAAGGATCATAGCAATAATGATTTGGCTACCCAATTAAAAGCAAGAAAATTGGTCGGTTCCACTTGGCGTTTTTTTGTCCGTTACTTAGTTTGGTCGGGCGTATTGGAAGTAAAATATCAAGGATTTGAACGTTTGGGACGGAAAGGACAGTTGGTGCTTTCCAATCATCCTTCACTGCTGGACGTAGTATTGATTTTCAGCCGAGAACATCGTTTTAATTGCATTGTAAAACAGGATTTATTACATAATCCGGCGATGAAAAGTCCGATCTTGGCTTGCGGCTTTTTACCCAATACGGAATCGGAAGAATTGCTTGAACAAAGTCATCGGGTTTTGCAAAATCAGGCGTTATTACTTTTTCCGGAAGGCACCAGAACGGGTTGGGACGGTGTGGTGAAGTTACATCGCGGCGCGGTTTCCATCGGTTTACGCAGTGCGACGGTAATCACGCCCGTTGTCATTAAAATGAAACCGTTGAATTTTAAAAAGGGTCAGCCTTGGTATAAAATTCCCGACACGCGGATTCAATATGAACTGAGTGTGGGTGAAGACATTGATCCGCAGCGATGGTTGGCGGAAAAACCGTTGCCCATTGCTTCGCGACGTTTAAATCAATATTTGGAAGACTATTTTAATTTACACACTAAGGAGTAAAAAATGGAATTAGAACAACAAATTAAACAACTTATTATTGAAAGTTTGACATTAGAAGACATCAGTGCGGAAGATATTGAAACGGACGCCCCTTTATTCGGTGATCAAGGATTGGGATTGGATTCCGTTGATGCCCTTGAATTGGGTTTGGCAGTGCAGAAAAAATTCGGTTTGCAATTGGACAGTGAACAACAGAATTTACGCGAACATTTTGCAAGCGTTGCCGCTTTGGCAGATTTTATTCGCGCGCAAAAGGGTTAAGGAGCGCTAAATGACAGAACAGGAAATTCAAACTTTATTAACCAACGCATTGGAAAGCTTGTTTGAAATTGATCCGTCGAAAGTGACGGGCGAAACCAATTTGTATGAAGATTTGGAAATTGACAGCATTGATGCCATTGATTTAATTGATCATATTAAACGTGAAACCGGCTATAAATTACAAGCGGAGGATTTCCGCAACGTACGTACGGTAAACGATGTAGTACAGGCCGTATTGAAAATCAGTAATAATGTATAAAATGAAAAATCCTTATCGCCCGAGCGATATTATTGCGCGTTTTCCTACTTGGACATACGCTGATTTTGAACGGCGCGCTTGGCAGATTTGCCATAAATTACAACAGGATAATATAAAATCCGTGGCTGTATGGTTGGAAGACGGCGCACATCTTGCCTGTACTTTATTGGCTGCTTGGCAAGCAAAAGTGCGGGTGCTTTTTTTGCCGAATTTTACGGAAGAAAGCGTTCAATGGGCGAATGAAAACGCCGATTTATGGATCAGCGACAGCCCGCTTGAACAGCCGAATACGGTGTTGTTTAGTGAATTTGCGTTAGATTCGGATATAGAAAAACAGCCGGAAAACCGACCGCTCTTTGAGTTTTCCAACCAAACCGAATTATGGTTGAAAACTTCCGGCAGTAGCGGCGAGGCAAAAACCATTATAAAAACCGCCGAGCAAATGTGGCTTAGTGCACAGGTATTGGCGGACGAGTTGCCTTTTGCCGCCGATAATAATGTCGGCGCGGTCAGCACCGTGAGTATTCAGCATATTTACGGTTTGACCGTGCATATTATGATGTCGTTGGTACAAGGTTGGATCATCGGACGTAAACAATTATTTTTCCCCGAATGTGTTGCCGGAGAAAGTCATAAATCCGATAAAACGTTGTTGATCAGCAGTCCGGCGATGTTGACCAGAATGGATTGGCAACATATTAATTTACCTAAAGTAATAGGAATTATTTCATCGGGCGGCGCATTGGCTGAGGAAGTTTCCGATCAAATCCGCGCTTGTTTAAATCAGCCGGTAATTGAAATTTACGGCAGCACGGAGACCGGTCCTATTGCGGTGCGACAGGACACGGGCTTATGGCGTACCCTGCCTTACAGTCAAGTGGGTACGGATGAACGCGGCGCTCTATGGTTGGAAGCCAAATGGGCGACGGATCGTCAACAAACCGCCGATGCGGTGGAAATTTATCCGCAAGGATTTGCTTTACTCGGACGCATTGATCGTATTGTTAAAATCGGTGATAAACGCACTTCCTTGGTGAGTGTGGAACAGAATTTGGTGAAACACCATTGGATTAATGATTGTTATATCGCCCAACATCCGCAATTGCAGCGTTTGGTCGCTTGGGCGGAATTATCTCCGCAAGGGATTGAAATATATAAAACACAGGGCAGAAAATACGTAGTCGCACAATTAAAACAACATCTTGCCCATACTCAGGACAGAACGGCTCTTCCGCGTTTTTGGCGTTTTACCGATAAATTGCCGCGTAACAGTCAGTCAAAAATAAGCCGTTCGGATTTTGAACGCATTTGCGCCGACAAACAGCCGGATTATTTCAATCAATGTACAGAATAGTCATTAGCTTATTTCTGACGTTATTGAGCATTGCTTATCCGTTGGTTTGGTTGCTTGATTCCGAACAAAGCAAATTAAGTTACCTCTCTTTCGGTTTGGCGCTACTTTGGTTTTTGCGCGCTTGGCAGGTAACTGAATTTAAACGTTATTTCGCATTATTGATGAGCGCGTTGCTAATTTTTATCAGCTTTACGCGTAGCCTCGAAATGATGTATTGGTATCCCGTGCTGATTAATTTAGTGATGTTGATCGCATTCGGCGGTAGTTTATGGGCGAAGCAGAGTTTGGTTGAACGTTTGGCGCGTTTGCAAACGGCGGATTTGCCGCCGCAAGCGATAGGTTACACCAGAAAAGTGACGCAATTATGGTGTTTGGTATTTATTCTTAATCTGATTGTTTGCATTACGTTGATTTTAATCGAAAATTATCATTATTGGGCATTATACACAGGAATTATTTCTTATCTCATCATAGGCTTGGTGATGGCGGGAGAATACTGTGTACGCCGGCAAGTTATGAAAAAACAATAATATGAACGAACTCTCATCGTCAAACTCACCCGTAACATTTGATCCGATCTGGCAGCGCGATGATTTTTTCCATCGCTCCGCACAAATAGCTTTGCAGCTGCAACAGGACAACATCCGCTCCGTAGCCTTATGTTGTGAAGATGCGGCTTATTTCGCTTGCGCTTTGCTGGGTTGTTTTACGGCAAAGGTTCGTGTATTGTTGCCGCCCAATTTATTGGCGGAAAACCGTCTTTGGATTGAACGAAACGCCGATCTGTTCATAGATGATCGACTTTTCGAGCAATTGGGTTTAACGCAAAAACAGGTAAAAAACCGACCGCACTTTG